>DDIP01000118.1 GCA_002338605.1 Proteobacteria bacterium UBA1847
GGCGCGAGCCGCAGCGATCAACTCACTGCGCGGGCCGCGAACCAGTTCATCGAGTCGGGCTTTCGACTGCCCGAGTGCCGCCTCGGCATCCTGCAGCTGGGCGAGAGCCCGCGCATTGTCCTGTGTCAAAAGCACGTCGCCCGCGGTCACTGACGCGCCTTCGGCAACGGCAATTCGCGTGATTGCCTCAGCGTAGTCAGCAGTGACTTCGATCCGGTCGGAGGCGAGTTCGCCAACGACGCGGTGATTGCCGTTGTCGCCTGAGCAGGCCGCAAGCAGGTTCACGGCAAAGAGTGCGAAAACGCAGACGTGCTTCATCATCAGGCTCCGCTCATGCTTTGATATGCGCGAGCAATAATTCAATTTGAGTATCGATAAGTTTGTCCGTGTCCAACGAGCGCTTGCCGAACAGGGAACGCCATACGACGGACATCATGACAGGCGCGAGAAACAGGTGAGGGAGATCGTCAACGGCGCTCGGGCGAAATTCACCACGCTCGATGCCACGTTGGATAATCCGTTGCACGGCGGCCAGACCCTTGGAGACGACATTCCTGTAGTAATATTCCAGCAGGTCGGGATGACGCGGACCCTCGGAAATCAACAGGCGAATGATCACCGCAACCGGTGAATCCGGAACGTCCTTCAAAAAGCGGCTCGCAGGGCCTCGAATGAACGCCTCGGACGATTGCTCCGTCTTGTCGACCAGCGCAATCAGTGCATCGACGCGTCGTACAACGACATTCTTGACGACGGCCTTGAACAGCTCTTCCTTGGTCTTGAAATACAGGTACAGGAGTCCCTTGCTGACGCCGGCGCGGGTCGCGACCTCTTCGACGCGCGTCGACGCGTAGCCTTTTTCGGCAAATGCATCGAACGCGGCATCAGCGATCTCCCGGGGCCGGTCTTCCTTGCGTCGCTGGTAACGGGGTTTGCTCACATCGGGTCAGCTAATGACTCTTAGGTCAGTAATTGTAGTTAATGACTACTTGTTCAGCAATAGGCGTACATCGCAATAAGCGGTGAATACGGCATAATCCGCCGCATGTTTACCTACATCGACCCCAAGGTCCGCGAACGCCTGTCCGAGCAGGGAACCCTTTTCCAGATCGACCGCGATGGGCAACGGGTGCCTGCCGGTTCGTTGCGAAAGCCGGCGACAATCAGCGTGCTCGGTCCCATCCCGTTGCCCTGCACATTGTCGACGGCCCGTGTAGCGGTGCAGTGGTACGCCTGTGTGCGCAATACCGAGCTTGGAAAGATCGAGGAGCTTGCCGACGATTTGCGGCAACAGAACGGCCAGCAGTCTTTTGCAACGCTGGCATCGTTCATGGCAGTGAACAGCGTGTTGTTGATTGGAGACCCTGCAACCTGGACAAAGCCGCTGGTGCGTGTCCACTCAAGCTGTCTGACCGGCGACGTCTTTGGCTCTGAGCGCTGCGAGTGTGGCCCGCAATTGCACGCGGCGATCGAACGCATACACGAGGATGAGCAGGGTGGCATGGTTATTTACATGTCAGGGCATGAAGGGCGTGGTATCGGGCTATGGGCCAAAGCAGCGACTTACCTGCTGCAGGATGCCGGTGAAGACACCTACCAGGCGAATCGGAGCCTCGGTCTGCCCGACGATTCCCGCGATTTCAGTGACGCTGCGACATTGCTGAAGTATTTCCTCGGGGGAAAGGCTTTTCGGTTGCTGACCAACAACCCGAAAAAAGTCGCTGACCTGACCCGATTCGGGCTCGAAGGCATTACCCGCGTTAAACACGTCACCGGTGTCGGCGACAACAACCGGCGCTACCTACGCGCAAAAAAAGGCTGGGGCCACGAACTCGATCCTGACGACCTGGAGGTTGGCGGCTAGTCAATGCCAACCCGCGCTATTGCCGCCAAAGGCGCAGATTCTCCGGTTCGTATTCAAAATTGCTGCGAAACGGGTTGATGTCCAGGCCGCCGCGGCGCTGGTAGCGAGCATAGACACTCAGCGATTCCGTGCCACATTGCTGCTGGATATCGATAAACATGCGCTCGATACACGCCTCGTGAAAATCATTGTGCTGGCGGTAGGACACGACGTAGCGGAGCAACGCCTCCGGGTCGATTCGCGGACCCTTGTAGCGCACGGACAGGCTACCGATATCCGGCTGAGCCGTGACCGGGCACAGGCTTCTCAGCAAGTGGGTATGCAGGGATTCTTCCGTGATGTCAGCGGGGTCCGCACGTAACAGGTTCGCATCCACGGCAAAAGTGTCCAGGCTCACATCCAGCCGATCGAGGCACCCGCCGGGCAGTGAGCGGATAGTTGACGCCGTCGCATCGTCGTGTCCGCTGAGAATGACGGTAACGGTGCCGCCGGCCGAGCGACTCAGGTCTTTGACGATCAGGTCACGCACACAATCCCGGCTCGTGTGCGGCATCATCGCGAACGAATTGAGGTACAGCTTTAGCGATTTTGATTCGATGAGGTTGGGTGTGTCGGCGGGGACACGTATTTCCGCGGTCGCGATCTGGGGCATGCCTTTTGCGTCAAGCCAGGTAAGCTCCCAGGCATTCCAGATGTCCACGCCGTGAAACGGCAACGTCGCAACGTTCAATGCGCTCCGGCTCTCGCTGCGCGGAATTGCGAACAGCACACCGGGTTCATACTGCGTCGGGTAGCGTGTTTCCTGCCCGAGTGGGAGTGTTGGATTGCTCAATGCCAGGTCTCTCTTGAATGCATTGGCGTATTTTGCAGTATTGGGCGCAGGAATGGCTGCTTTCTTGTGTAAAATACCCAGCCATTTTCTCACCACTGATCCTGATCCCTGCATGTCAGGTGGAGCTCCAACTTAAATGTGTCCAGCAAAAAATAATTCCGAATTCGAACGCGGCTATATCATTCCGATCGGCGGTGCCGAAGAGAAATTTCAGAACCGGGACATACTGGATCGATTCATTAGTGTGTGTGGCGGAAAGGAAGCCCGAATCGGCATTATTCCGACCGCGTCCGAGCTTGAGGACACCGGTCGCAATTACGAAAAGCTGTTTCGCAATATCGGCATAAAACACGCGCGTGTATTGCAGTTTGAGACTCGCGAGGACTGCCAGGAGGGACCGGACGTTGACTATATTGAAAAATGCAGCGGCGTATTCATGACTGGCGGCAATCAATTGCGATTGTCGACGACTTTGGGTGGCACGCGTGTTGCGCAGTTGATACGCCGGCGAAATGCAAACGGGATGCACGTGGCCGGGACCTCAGCGGGCGCGGCATTCATGCCGGAACACATGATCGCCGGAGGCGAAGAGGGCAGTACGCCCAGTCCTGACAAAGTCACGTTGGCGCCCGGACTGGGGCTGACCAACGCCTTCATCATCGACCAGCATTTTCGGCAGCGCGATCGCCTGGGACGTCTCCTGACCGCGCTGGCATACAACCCGTTCGCCGTCGGCATCGGCCTGGATGAGGATACCGCCGCATTCATCCGGCCCGACGATGACGTCGAAGTGGTGGGCAGTGGCGGAATTACGGTGATCGATCCAAGCGATCTAAGCTATTCATCAATGGACAGTGCCCGACGCGGTGAACCGGTTAGCCTCATTGGTATAAAGCTGCATATACTGGTCGCGGGTGGCCACTTCGATATTACCAACCGGACGGCGCACCCCAAGTAAGGACATCAAAAACACCAAAGGCAGCTGGCATGAAAATAGAAAGTACAAACGTTTACGTCGGCCCAAGCACTTTTGCTCACTTTCCGGTCATCCGCCACATCCTCGATCTCGGCGAACTCGAAGAATGGCCCACGAGCCGGTTGGGTGAAGCATTCATAACGCCATTGCTCAAGTTCCTGCCAGGCTTGCATGAGCACGGTTGTTCATACCGGGAGCCGGGTGGTTTTGTTCGTCGGCTGCGTGAAGACGAGGGTACCTGGCTTGGCCATGTGATGGAACACGTGGCGATCGAACTGCAAAACATTGCAGGCTCCGATGTGACCTATGGTCGAACGCGCTCGATCGACGGCAGGCCGGGCTTTTACAACATGGTTTTCCAGTACAAGGATGCAACAGTGGGCCGCGAAGCCTCGACGCTGGCGTTGCAACTGATCCACAGCTTGTTGCCGGAAGCAATCAGGCCACCGGACACGCCGTCGGCTGACTGGAATTTCCCGGAACAACGCGACCGATTTATTCGTTTTGCGCAGCGACGTGAATTCGGGCCCAGTACCGCGTCGCTCGTCAAGGCGGCAGAAGCGCGCGGCATTCCCTGGTTGCGCCTGAATGAATACAGCCTGGTGCAGTTTGGTTACGGTCGTTACCAGCAACGCATCCAGGCGACGACAACCGGGCGCACCAGCAATATTGCGGTAGAGCTCGCAGGCGACAAGGAAGAGACCAACGGTATTCTCCGGGATCTCGGGTTGCCGGTTCCGAAACAGGCGATGGTGCGACAAAAGCGCGAAGCCGTGCGGGCAGCGAACCGCATCGGGTACCCGGTCGTATTGAAACCGCTGAACGGCAACCATGGCCGTGGCGTTTCGATCAATCTCAACAGCGACGCCGAAGTCGAGGCGGGATTTGACAAGGCGAGTGAGCACAGTCGGCAAGTCATTGTCGAAAGTTACATTGACGGTTTTGACCATCGTCTGCTGGTCGTGAACGGTCAACTGGTTGCCGCAGCAAAGCGCGTGCCGGGACATGTTGTCGGTGATGGTAAAAACACCATTCGTACACTGGTGGACAAAACCAACGAAGATCCACGCCGCGGTGTCGGTCATGAAAAAGTCCTGACACGACTTGAGTTTGATCACCAGGCCGAGCGTCTGCTGGCAAAGCTTGGCTATTCGCCGGATACCGTGCCACCGAAAGGCGAGGTTGTTTATCTGCGTTCGACGGCCAATCTGTCAACTGGTGGCACGGCCATCGACGTTACTGACGTTATTCACCCCGACAATCGCGCAATGGCGATACGCACGATCAAGGCCATCGGGCTCGATATTGGCGGTGTGGACTTTCTGACTCGGGATATCACCGAATCGTATCGTGACGCTGGTGGCGGCATTTGCGAAGTGAACGCCGGTCCCGGCTTTCGTATGCACGTTGCACCCAGTGAGGGCACACCGCGTGACGTCGCCGGGCCGGTCATCGACATGTTGTTCCCTCCCGACTCGCCCAGTCGCATACCGATCGCGGCAGTGACCGGCACCAATGGCAAGACGACAACATCACGCATGCTGGCCCATATTCTGAAGATGTCCGGCCATATTGTCGGCCTGACAACGACTGATGGTGTTTATATCGATGGCAAGCTCAGCGTACCTGGCGATATGACAGGCCCGGTTTCGGCGCAGATGATACTGCGCGGTC
>DDIP01000323.1:0-3014 GCA_002338605.1 Proteobacteria bacterium UBA1847
CGTCCGATCATGGCGCGGGCGCGAGCCCGATAGATCGTCGCCTTGATGGGCTGGGTGCGACGGCCGAGAGACTTGGCCAGTGTGCGGGCTTCGACAACGCGCATCGCCATTTCCTGTTCGGAATGGACCGCCAGCGTTGCCGCTTCCTCGATCGAGCCGTCATTGAGCGGATCGCCATGACGTTCGGTCATGCGCCGGTCTGTCTCGACATTGATTGCATCGGTGCGCTTGCCTGCATTCTGGAGTGCTTCGACCATTTCGACCGCGCCGCGGAACCCAAACATGCGCGCAATGTCGGCCGGGGCCTCACCGTCCTTGCCGTAGATCGCCCGCTTGCCGCCAAGGCGCGTTCTGCTGATCTCGGCCAGGACGCCCTCGCCGAACTCGGCCACCAGCCGATCACGGTCGATCTGAATGTCAGCCACCTCCGGCGCGTCCTCGCCCAGCCATCTCCGGTTGGCCAGCATCTCGACCAGACGATAGACCGGCCGCCGATTCATCTCGGCCTCAACCTCGTCACGCACAGCCTTTTTCTCGGCCTTGAACCATGCCTCGGTTTCGCGCCGGATCTTCGCCATCGTCTTGTTGAGCAGGTTGGCCTCGGCCTGTTCGGCGCTGCGGCGCGCCATGCGCTGATACGTGGCCCAATCGTTCGGCGACATGCCTGCCGGTTCGGCCTCGGTAAAGAGCGGGCGCATGGACAACTCGGCCCGCTTGGCTTCGATCTGCTCGACCGTGGCCAGCATCCGGTCCATGACCTCGCGGACCTCCGGCGTCAGTTTGACGCGGAGCCCGGCCACCGTCCGATAGATGCGTGTCAGCCACGCCTTGAACCGGGCAAAGGCGTCGGCCAGTTCCAGCGATGGCGCCTTGCCCTCCATGACATAGGCTTCGATCGCCCGCGCCCACTGCTCGTGCTGCTCGACGGTCGGTTTTGCGCCGCCCTCGATGCCCAGGAACTTGTGAACCGCCGCCAGATCGTCGCGCAGCTGTTGCGGCGCGTTTTGCGCGCTGGCCAGCGTCGTGAAGGCTTCGAGGAAGTAGTGGCCGCTTTCATGGATGAACGTGCTGAGATCAGCGCCTTCAAACAGGTTGATGAGCGTTTGCCCCTCGGTCACGCCACCGGACGGGAAGGTGATCGAGCCGCGCTTTTCTTGCTCGTATTCCAGCACCGAGATCGCCTCGGCGTCGTAGATTACATAGTTGTAGGTGCCGTCGCCAGCAGAACGCGAGCCGCCGTCCAGATACCGATGGCCGGGGATGCCAGCGGCGTTGAGCAATTCCGACGCGGCCTTGTCCTGCGCTGAAAATGTTCCACCGGGAACCAGTTTCTGACCAAGTTGGCGATAGAAAACCGCGCCATCCGTGTCGTCCCAATTCAGGGACTCCACATCGCGCGAATATCGACTTGCCACATGGTAATCAGCTTGCAAGTTCACCAAATCATCGAGCGCAACACGGATTGAATCTTTCACCGTCTCCGACTGCTCATTCAGCGGCACATCCCACGCCAGCAGTTCGCTGTCCTCGGGAATGTCTACCTTGTAGAGACGGCCCTTTGGCGAACTCACTTCAACATTCTCGTTCAAGTATTGGTACGCCGCATCGACCATTTTTTGAACGGATGGCAGCTCATCATCATAAGGTTCGTTCCGACGCAAACGACCTTCCATTCGCCCCTTGAACCGATCAGCAAACCTATCGTCAGCCGAACCGCGCAAATAACTGCCAGATGTCGCCCTAACAACGTCGATGACATCGCGCAAATAGTATTCGTAAGTTTCAGCGCCTGATACAAAATCCGTTTCTGCAAGCGGTACTGCCGCCCGTACCGCTTCACCCACGCGATAACCAAGCGGTCCTGATCCGTATTCAATGCCGTCCAGTGTTATTGACACGTGTGGCGTCAACTTCTCCCGGTAGAACTTCGCCACCGCCTTCTTGCCGGCGAAATACAGGCCCCAGCCGAACGCCTGTGCACCCTCACCACCGCCGATATTGTCGAGCGTGAACTTGTCGAAGATGTGCGGGCTGCCGTGATAGGCGGGCTGGAAGAAAACCTTCTGGCCAACCTTCTGCACCGCTTCCAGTCGCGATGCTGCATCGCCCTTGTCATAGGTGACGATCTGCAAACCTTCGTTGCGCAGCGCCTTGACCAGATCCTTGTCCAAATTCTTCGGCACAATGGCGGCAGTGAACTCGTCCAGCCCCATCGCACGCTGCATCTTTACCTCGAAGTATTCGGACGGCATGTCGCGCAGTTTGGCAAGGAACGCGCGGGCTTCGTCCACGAGTTCGCTCGGCACCGGGCTGTTGAAGATCGAGGTTTGCCATTCGCGCAGACGACCACGAGCAAGGTCTTTCAAAAACTCCGAAAAGATGTCGCCCCAGCCAAAATCCTGCCCACTCGAATGATAGGGCGCGAATTTGTCGGCGAGTGCGAACAGTTCGTCGTTCGCCTCGTCCTTGAGATTCTGCATCTCCTCCTCGGAGACGATCTGGTCTCGCTGCGCCTTGATCTCCGAGATCGACTTGAACTGCTGCGCGACCATCGACCGAACCGAACCGGCACCATAGTTCCAGCCCTCGCCGTCGCGGATGGTTCGCGTGATCTCACGGACCAGCGCGTCAACCTCGTAAGGCTGGCGCCGGCCCTTGCTGTTCTCAAAGAACTTGGCACCGAGAACGTCACCAAACTGATCTTCAATCCATGTGCGGAACTCGGCGCGGCGCTTTTTCGTGGCGTCCATCTTCTTGCGAATTGCACGCCCGGTCTCGTAACTATCGACCCTGCGCGGCCCGCCCGCTTGCGACAATTCCGATGCGCGGTTCTGGATCAGATGAAAACCTGGGCGTCCATCGTCATTCAGAAGGCGCGCAATCGCCTTGTCCTTGATTTCCGGATTGTCGGCACCCTCAAAGTCCTTTTCGACCTCAGCCCGAATCTGCTCGCCAAGTGCCTTTACGAACTCCGGGTCATTGGCAATTTCCCATTGCGGCTTTCCCTTCCATTT
>DDIP01000323.1:3134-5227 GCA_002338605.1 Proteobacteria bacterium UBA1847
GATGCCGGGACCGGCTGCTCTTTTCGATAGGTGACGCGCGGCGCCTGCCCGTTGGCCATGAGAAACGCCATCTGCACCGTGTCGTCATACTCCAGCGCATTGAGCCCTTCGCGGCTTACCTTGTCGGGGTCGATGTTGCCTTGCGGGGCAGTGCCGAGTTTTTCCGACGCCGGACCCAGCGCCTCCATCATCTTGCGATAGGCCGGTCCGTTGATGTCGTATTGCACCCGCGGCTGGCGCGGTGAGTAGACATCGGCATTGAACGCCTTGACGCCGCGCCCACGCGGATCAGCCAGTTCCGGTCCGCCGACAAGGCTGATCTCGCCAAAATTGTCCATGCCGGTGTTGCCGCCGGCGATGGCCAGCGATGGCGCGGCAAGGCCACCCAGATCAAGAACGTGCCGCAGGTTGTCGGCGCTGAGATTATGGACCGTGTAGAGCGGGTTCTCAGTCACGCCACCGGGCACCGACTGATACAAGGTCAACGAACTATCTGCGCCAATCTGATCGCCGAACAGAATTACAGGAACCTGGTCAATGCCGAGTTCCTTTGCTGCGTATGCGCGATGCCGGCCGTCCTCCTTGCCGCCATCGTAAATAACCAATGGATCAAGAGTTTTTCCGCTTTCGATATGTGCTTTCAGAAGGTCGATGTTTTCGCGGGATTCATCGTCCATTTGGAGCGGGCGGACGCGGTTTAGGTATTCATCCGGAGACATGGCTACCATAACGCCGCCGTTGTCGCGGTAATTGGCCTCGCCATACCACTCGGAGCGCGGTGCTATCGGATACAGACGACCCTGATACAAAATCCGCGGATCGTTCGGGTCGTAGGTGCCGCGGTTGAACACAGACTTGATCTGGGTGGGGGAGAAGGCGACAAAGGTCGTCGCCACCGGACTTGTCCGATCCCATCCATCCCGGATGTTTTCGATTGTCAGGCCATCGTGCCCACCGTCTCTGGCTTGCTGCACAAGATCTTCCAGCAGTCCGGCATCGAAAAACGTGCCGTCGTTAAACCGCGCGTTTTCCAATTTCCGACCAGCCTTCTCGGCCTTGCGGGTTTCGGCGGGCCACTCAACGACAAGAGGGTTCTGAATAGACAGATAAACCGGAACAATGCGCCCGCCCTCTTGCCCCTTGGCGTCCCATTTGCGCGCGTATTCATTTGCCAAGTCCGCATTGTCCGAAAAATAGAAACCGGCAATCTCTCCCGTTTGGTCAGAAAATGCGTCAAAGTCCTCGCCTGTCCCATGATACACCACCAGCGGCTCGCCGTTCTCGTCAACGACCTTGCTGTCGCCGAACCACGCCTTGAACTCCGGCGTATCGGTCAGCAGTTTGCCGGACTGGTACATGATCAAGTCGCCAGTTTTGTCTGGATACCGAACGACTTCATCGCCAGCAATAACGCCATCAAATCCCAGAGATTTTACGAAGTCCGCGGGGTCTGGATATGCGGCATTAAATTCTCTGGCATTCTTGAATGTTGTGTTGCGAAACACAAAATCCATGAGCAGGCTTTGTGCGCTATTCGATCCTTGCAAAACAAGTGGATTCCTCGGCCACCCAGCCTCAATCGCAACTTCTTCGACAACACCGTCCGGCGAGTACATTTTGGCAAATGACTTGTCAGGTGACGAATAGAGGCCTCGTCCAAGGTGGAACGTGCCAAGCCCTTTAGCGCCGTCGGCCTGCTGACCTTCAATCACGCCGCGATACAGTTTCTTTGGCGGCTTCACTGCGTAAGGAATGCCATTCTGATCGTATTGCTGCCCGCCCTGATCTTCGAGCATGGCAAAGATTTCGTCGTTCGTCGTCGTGGACAGATCAACGCCCAACTCATCCAGCATGGATTGCAAGCCGGTCAGGACCGGATCAGCCTCTCCACCTACCGGCACAATGTCCCGCCCCGCCAGCGCCTCGCGGATTGCGTCGAGAAACACCGCCGCTTCGTCAACAACTGTGCCGTCCGGGTTGAACTTTGCGCCGCCCATGAGATCGGGGAAGTATCCGGCTTCGATCGCCTTGCGCCCCATTTCGTCCAGCCCCAGCCCGCGCCCCTCGGCGGGCAATCCACCCAGCGTCGGCTG
>DDIP01000251.1:0-1265 GCA_002338605.1 Proteobacteria bacterium UBA1847
GCTAAACGCGACGACATATCGAGACGGCTTTCCGGCCTGTGTTTCAAGCTCGGCAAGCCGCGAAGCGAGAATCGCGGGCCCGAAGGTCACGCGTCTTTGAACTGACCGAAGCTCGCGAGGCGTTTCTGACGATTGGCAAGCAATTGTTCAAGCGGCAAATTGACCAGTTCATCCAGGCTTGATGCGATCGCGTTGCGAATTACTTCTGCCATGGCACCTGGATTGCGATGCGCTCCGCCAAGCGGTTCCTTGAGGACTTCATCGACCAGTTTGAACTCTCTAAGTTGGGACGCCGTCACGCGCATCGCATCCGCGGCTTCTTCGGCCCGTTCTGCACTCTTCCAGAGAATGGAGGCGCAGCCTTCGGGCGAGATGACTGAGTAAATGCTGTACTGCAGCATAATGAGTTTATCGCCAACGCCGATTGCCAGCGCGCCGCCGGAGCCGCCTTCACCGATCACAATATTGACGATCGGCGTCTTGAGGCCAGCCATCAGGTACAGGCTGTAAGCAATAGCCTCACTCTGCCCGCGCTCTTCCGCACCGACACCAGGATAGGCCCCCGGTGTATCGATAAAGGTCACGACCGGCATCGAAAACTTTTCGGCAAGGCGCATGAGTCGTTGCGCTTTACGATACCCCTCGGGCTTCGGCATGCCGTAATTGCGGCGTACACGCTCCTTGGTGTCGCGGCCTTTCTGGTGTCCAATGAACATGACCGCCCGCCCGTCAATCCGCGCGACACCGCCGATGACGGCCGGGTCATCGGCATACATGCGGTCGCCGTGCAATTCCTGGAAATCCGGCGCAATGATATCGAGGTAATCTTGTGTGTACGGCCGGGCCTCATGCCGTGCCACGCGCGCAATCTGCCAGGGCGAGAGCTTTGCAAAAATGCTTCGGGTCAGCGATTCGCTCTTGTCCTTGAGGCGCGCGACCTCCTCGTTGATATTGACTTCGGAGTCGTCACCCACGTAGCGCAATTCATCGATCTTGGCCTCAAGCTCCGCGATCGGTTGTTCGAAGTCCAGAAATTTCACAGTCGGCTCTTGTTGTTTGCGGCCCGAAGACCCTAACCCTACATGATTTCGCGCCCCGGGGCGTAGAGCAGGCGGACATTATTATTTCCCAGCAATTCCGTCAACTTATCGCGCAATTCACGACTGGGCCGCACCGCCCACTCGGGCCCGAGCGACAAGCGTGCCGCCGCACCGTCGCCGATGTAGCGTACGGAAACGTCGCAGCTGCCGGCTCGAAACGGCAAC
>DDIP01000251.1:1396-5224 GCA_002338605.1 Proteobacteria bacterium UBA1847
TCAGCCGATTCTCACCCTGGCCGTTCGGCGCGAGGCAGAGCACCATCCCCTTTGCGCGGGATTCGATCACGCGGTCAATGTGCTGAACATTCTTGACGTTGATCGTCCAGCTGCCGATGAAATCGTCGTAGCGCAAGCCCCCGGTAACCACCACGATTTCGTCCTTGACCAGCAGATGCCGAAATTCCTGGAAGGCCTCGCTAAACAGGCTGACTTCCATCCGCGCTGTATCGTCATCGAGTACCACGCTGACCCGGTTGCCACGCTTACGCACATCAACGATCAAACCGGCCACGGTCGCTTCGCGTTTGGCCTGGCCGTACTTGCGCTCGCCTTTTGTCGTCTGTGGCGCCGGCTCGGCAACGATATCACTGAGCTTGCCGTCAGACAGGTGCCGCGCGTCAAAACGAACCGCGTCGAAGGGATGGCCGGTCAGGTACAGTCCCAGTGCCTCCTTCTCGTTGTTGAGGAGCAGCCTTTCCTGCCATTCGGCCAGTTCAGGCGGCTTGCTGTCAGAGATTTCGACCGCGGGTTCGGCGAGGCCGAACATATCGTTCTGACCTGCCGCTGCTGCCTTGGCGACCTGATCTGCACTGCGCAACGCCTCGGGGACCTGGTTCATCATGCTGCGCCTTGATTCACCGAAAGCATCCATCGCGCCGGACTTGACCATCGCCTCCAGCGCGCGCCGGTTGATCTTGTCGTGGTCAATACGACGGCAGAATTCAACGAGGCTCCGGAACGGGCCGTTGGCCTCACGTTCAGCAATGAGCGACTCCACTGCCGCCCGACCAACACCCTTGATCGCGCCCAGCCCATACAGGATGGTTTTATCGTCGGGAACGCTGAAATGATATTCCGACAGATTGATATCCGGCGCGACCAGCTTGAGATGCAATTGTCGGCAATCGTCTTTCAGCGTGACGAGGCGATCCGTGTTGTGCAGATCCGCGCTCATCACGGCGGCCATGAACGCCGCCGGATAGTGCGCTTTCAAATACGCAGTCTGGTAGGAAAGTACCGCGTAAGCTGCAGAGTGGGATTTGTTAAAGCCGTACCCGGCGAACTTCTCCATCAGGTCGAAAATGCGGGTAGCCGTTTTCTCGGCGACGCCACGTTCGGTTGCACCCGACACGAAAATTTCGCGTTGCTTTGCCATCTCTTCGGGTTTCTTTTTGCCCATTGCACGTCGCAACAAGTCAGCGGCACCGAGCGTGTAGCCCGCCAGTACCTGTGCAATCTGCATAACCTGCTCCTGGTATAGGATCACGCCGTACGTCTCCTCGAGTACCGGCTTCAGGTCCGGGTGCAGGTAGTCGATGTCGGACTGGTTAGTGGCATGTTTTCGGCTGATGAAATCGTCGACCATGCCCGATTGCAAGGGTCCGGGACGAAACAGTGCAACGAGTGCGACGAGATCGTCGAACTGGTCGGGGCGCATGCGCTTTATCAGGTCACGCATGCCGCTCGATTCGAGCTGGAACACGGCTGCGGTATGCGTGCTTTGCAGCAGACGAAACGTCTGTGGATCGTTCTCCGGGATTCGCTTGATGGAAAAGTTGAGTTCCGGACGTGTTGCATTGATGATCTTGACTGCCCAGTCAATGATCGTCAGTGTTTTCAATCCGAGGAAATCGAACTTCACGAGGCCAACCGCTTCGACATCATCCTTGTCCAGCTGGGTAACGACGTTGGTGCCGCCCTCTTCGCAGTACAGCGGCGCAAAGTCTGTCAGCGCACCTGGCGAAATGACGACGCCGCCGGCGTGCTTTCCGGCATTTCGAACCAGTCCCTCAAGTGATTTCGCAAGATCGATAATCGCTGCGACCTCCTCGTCGTCGCGAACCATCGTCGCGAGTTCTTCGGAATCGTTCAGTGCCTTCTCGAGTGTTATACCAATCTCGAACGGCACCTGCTTCGCGATACGATCAACGAATCCGTACGGCTGGCCAAGGACACGACCGGTGTCACGGATTACGGCTTTCGCGGCCATCGTGCCAAAGGTAATAATCTGCGAAACGCGCTCACGCCCATAGCGATCGGCCACATAGTCAATCACACGGTCACGCCCTTCCATGCAAAAATCGACATCGAAGTCGGGCATCGATACGCGTTCCGGATTCAGAAAGCGTTCGAACAGCAGCACATGCTGCAGGGGATCGAGGTCGGTAATCCCCAGCACCCAGGCCACCAGCGACCCGGCACCTGAGCCGCGCCCGGGCCCGACGGGCACGTTATTCTCGCGCGCCCAGCGGATGAAATCGGCGACGATCAGGAAGTAGCCGGGGAAACCCATTGACTGGATAACACCCAGCTCGGTTTTCAATCGATCGTGATACGGCGCGGCAAATGCCGGGCGCTCTTTCTCCGCAATGTTTTCAGTCTCGTACTTGAGTTCGAGCGCTGCATTCAATCCTTTTCTTGCTTCCGATTCCAGGAATTCAGCTTCGGTTTGTCCAACCGGCACCGGGAATGCCGGCAGAACACTGTCACCGAGCTTCAGGTCCAGGTTGCATCGTCGTGCGATCTCAAGTGTATTGCGGGTCGCCGACGGAATATCCGCAAACAACTCGCACATTTCGCGTGGGGTTCTGAGGTATTGGTTCTCACTGTAATTGCGGGGTCGACCGGGATCGGCCAGGCCCCGGCCTTCATGGATGCACACTCGCGCCTCGTGGGCGTCGAAGCCATCGCGGTCCAGAAAACGAACATCGTTTGTTGCGACGACCGGTACCGCCTTGTCGCGCGCCAGCTTCAGGCTGCCCTGCACGACTTTTTCTTCGTTGGGCCTGCCGCTGCGTATGAGTTCAAGATAAAAACGATCGCCAAATATCGCGACCCAGTGGTCAAGTGCCCGCGCAGCGGCTTTGTCGTTGCCGTTCATGATGGCGCGGCCAACATCCCCCGCGACGCCGCCGGACAATGCGATAAGGCCGGCGCAACTGGTTCTGTTCAGCCAGTCGCGCCGTGCCAGTGGTTCGCCGCGTACCTGGCCTTCGATGTAACTTCGGGTCACCAGTTCACAGAGGTTGCGGTAGCCAGCATTGTTCTGCACCAGAAGGATCAGCGTGAATGGGTGATCGGGGTCGTCATCATTCGCAATGCGCAAGTCCAGACCGATAATCGGCTTAACGCCCGCCGCAATCGCCTTGCGATAAAACTTCACGAGTCCGAACAGGTTGTTCTGGTCCGTCAACGCAATCGCGGGCATTTGTTTTTTGACACAACGACGCATTAGCAACGGGATCCGCACGGTGCTGTCCACCATTGAGTACTCGGTGTGCAAGTGCAGGTGTACGAACCGGGCGGACATCAGGATGCTGCCCTGACGGGCGCAAATGTTTGCCGATGCTCACGACAGGGGCCGAATTCACGCAATTTTTCGCGATGAACGACCGTGCCGTAGCCCTTGTGGCGCGCGAACTCATAGCGCGGGTAAATGCGATCGAGCTCGATCATGACCGCATCACGACTGGTTTTCGCAATGATCGATGCGGCGGAAATAGCCGCCACCTGATCGTCGCCCCCTACGATCGCACGACCATCAATCGGTCCATGTTGAAATTGCAGATCTGGCAGTCGATTGCCGTCGACAAGAATCGTATCCGGTCGCACTCTCAAGCCAAGAATCGCACGCCGCATTGCCAGCATCGTCGCGGCAAGAATATTGACCGCGTCAATCTCGGCTGGATCCGCCCAGGCGACCGACCATGCCAGCGACCGGCGCTTGATGTCGGCAGCCAGCAGCGTACGCCTGGCGGCGCTCAGCTTCTTTGAATCGCGGAGGCCCGCGATCGGCACATGCGGATCGAGAATGACGGCGGACGC
>DDIP01000416.1:0-1267 GCA_002338605.1 Proteobacteria bacterium UBA1847
TTGGTGAAGTCTGGGTTCATGTTCAGACCGCCAGTGTTGTGCTGGCCTGCGTTCGGGCCCACCTGTGCGGGTCTTCCCTGGTCCTCGTCGAACATGTGAATCTGGTTGCGGCCCCAGCGCTGGTGCATACGCAGCATTGTGTCGCGCATGGTTGCGTTCTGACTGACCAGGTAACAAACGTCCTGACCGGGTATTGGGCCGATGTCGGGATCTGTACTTCCTCCCGACCAGTCGTTTCGCCAGCCCGCAGTCTCATTTATGCCGTCGGCAGCGTTGTAGGACGAAGCATAAGCGGTAATCGCAGCACCCGGCACAGCAAAGTCGCTCCGATAGCTCCAGATCACGCCGCTCGATGACAGGTAGTCAACGTCATGGATAACGTGAATATCCATATCGAAGTCGTGCTCCCACCAGCGCGAATACTGGTAGAGCGGGGCTGTCTCCGAAAGGACGTTGCTGCCGTTAACGCGGAATCGGTTTAACGAACTCGATACCGTGCCATGATCAGCCTCGTCAATGCGAATCTGGATGTTTTCATTACCGCCGGCGTATTCAACGCGATCGACAGCACCGCTCGTTCCCTCACGAAAGACGTAGATGTCGAAGCGCGCGTACACCCTTGCAGCTGATGGATAGGTCGGCCGATATATCCAGTGCGCGCAATGTGGTCCGGTAAAGACCTGCGTAAGCTCACCACCCGCCGCGAGCAGGTTCGTGCGGTTGCAGGTAATCGTCTCCGATCCCAGCGTAAGGTCAGCGTAGCTGGTGCCATCAGCCGGTAGGTCCGAAAGCGCAATATTGGATCCTGCGGCTGCGCTTCCGCCGGACAATAGCGTAAGCGCTTTGCTCTGACTGCCCGAAAAGTCTCCCGCAACAACCGCGCAAACCGCGTATTGAAGTGATCCGTCTGGCCATGTGGCAGTTCGCTTTACCTGGATAGGTACGATCGAACCATCGACCCGGGCCTGCAACGTTTGCCCGGCCGGCACATCGCCGCGTTTGAAAGCGTGACCGAACATTTCGACCCGACCGTTTCTGGCGGAACCGACAGTATTTGTCAGCGCGAGCGAGGCAACCGGTGTTACGTAAGGCGTGTCAGGTTCCCAGGTTGGTCCCTGAGCATCCACCCGGACATCAGCGGTCTGTCCAAGACCTGACAAGTCAGCGGACGATGTCCCCGAACCCTCACTCCAGTTGTAAAGGCCAACTGTATTGGCATCGTTCAGCATCGGTGTGCTCGGCACCGAGTGGCTGGTCCCAGGATACC
>DDIP01000416.1:1377-3944 GCA_002338605.1 Proteobacteria bacterium UBA1847
TATACCGGACCGTGTTGGACACCCTGATCTGCGATATCAGGCCGCGGTAACCATTGTCGGATATGTCGTGCTTTTCCGTTCCCAAAACCAGGTACGGGTCCGAAAACGAACAAGAGCCTGATAGCGTGGGTCCGCAGCTATTCGCCGGCGTTTGTCCGTCTGGCCTTGCGATTGATCCGAGCGGCCCCGTTTCCGAAGCAACGCGAACACCGTCAACGAACACATCCATCTGCCCTGTGGATGCCGTTCGCTGCAGAACAACGAAGTGCATTTCGCCGTCCCGAATTTCTGGGCCTGCAACGATCGTGCGGCGACCCTGGTCCGTGTCGATGCCAAAGGCGACCTGGCCGGCGGAAAGTCCCGCGCCATGCATCGGCAGCTGCTCGTAGGTATCCCGGTCAAGGAATATGTTCGAGTAGATCCAGTTTGAATTGACACCGCCCGATACAGACAGCGGGTTATCGGACGGCGTAGCACTCGGGGCCATCCAAATTTCGTAGGTCAGGTCACCGGAAACGTTGACGCCGACACCAGCTGCCGGGAGAGCAATTCGAACACGCCCTTCGTAGTCGCCCTGGACAATGCCGTCGTAGAAACGAAGCGAGCGTACCTGCGGAGCGGCAGCTTCAATGCCCACAACCATTGCCGGTTGTGCCGCTAGTGCCCCAGACGCGGTATGTGTTACGCCGGCACCACCAGACATCGAGGCGCTTTGTGCCTTTAGCCTGGTAGCCGCCTTTATCCTGGCCACACCGTGTTAGACGGGCGCGGCATAGGACAAGCTTGATACGCCCACCGTATCTCCGACACCGACACCCAGTGACGACAGGTTAATGTCTTCGCCAGCTGTGCCCACCGATCCTGACAATACGAGTGTGCTGTTGGAGTCCTGGATAATGAACCGATCAGTTGTTCCGCCGGTCGCATTGCTGTCATCCGTTATCGCGTTGGCCGTTGCAATTCCGGATGCTGCGTTGCCAAACGCCGGATCAGAGAACGTGCAGGTCGCAACCTCAGCAGCGGCAGATGTTTGAAACACGAGCGTACCGGCACCGGCACCGGCATCAATCAGGTCGACAACGGTATCTGCCAGGAGATTTCGGACCGATGTCGGGTGCGTTACGGCAAACAGCGCGCCAGCAATAAGATCACCGGCGAACGTCGATGCCTGTGGTCGCTGCTTCGGCAGGACTTCAGCGAGATGCGTCATCACGGTACTGAACGCGAGTGCGGTGATGATCATCATTTGACTGAGCAAGCTTAAACGACGGATGGGAAGTGCTGTTGAACTCATGGAATTGACTCCGGGTTAAGTTTTGGCGACCGGCTTACCGTCGATCTTGAATTTGGTTTTCTTGCCCTTGTCCGGACCTGACTTGTGGATTACGTAGCCACTGCCTTGCAGCGAGCCGCCGTACGACTCCAGCGCACCGATTCCGCGGCGCTTCACGGCGCCGATAGCAGCCAGCTTCGACAATCCGGAGCGAAACTTTCCGATCATTGCGGGGCTTCCGCTGGAGTTTTCGCCGGGGCGGCAGGCATTTTCTCCAGCGCGGCTTTCAGTGCGGCGACAGCATTGACATCATCCGAGGCCTGGGCGTTGAGCTTGCGTACTGATTCGTTGGCCTTTTGTTGTACCGCCCGGGCTTTACGCAGTTCGCCGGACGACTTTTCGTAGGCCTCTTCAGCCGCGGCCAGTTGTGATTCAAGTTGCTTTCGCATGTGAAGCTCCTGCTGGTGTTTTGACTGTTACCGGCGACGGCACAAAAAAAACCCCGATCGTATGAACGCTCGGGGCGGGAATGCCGGACATGAGTCCGGTGGAAATTGGTAGCGCCGGCGGGAATTGCACCCGCGACCTTCTGGTTATGAGCCAGACGAGCTGCTGCTGCTCTACGGCGCAGTAGTTGGGCATGTGCCAGCGGGATTGTCGCCCACAAAAAAAACCGCCGGAAAAGGCGGTTTCGTCGGATCAGTGGTCAGTTCGGCCACTGTGCCGAAATATGCCTTTTTGCCTGCTCAATTGCAAGCTTTTGACTTAAGGGCTATCGGGCGGCAAAGGCTACCACCTTCTCAACATCGGACTTACGGCCGGTCAATACCATCACGCGATCGTCTGTGAGACGCAATTCAACGTGGTGTGTCGTCTTGTTGTGGAACGACCCGGCTATGGCAAATACGACACCGATCAGCGCGCCAACGACGCCAAAGGCCAACCCCAGGATAATACCAAGAACGATCGATCCGATCAGAAAACCAACAGCCCCGAACTTGAGCTCTTTCTCCGAGCGTTGGAACGCTGACAGCGCTTCAGATTTTCGGATGACGAACTCGGTGGCCCCTGATACCAGAATGTCGCCACGCTTGTTGAACTCCGCGCTGCCCATGCCAAAGGTGCCGCCGGTAATCTTCATGCGGCAAGATTAGCACAGCGTGCTTGTACGCCAAACTAGCGGCTGCGGCGGATGCGGTTTATGCGCCCCTCGATATGCAGAATGCCGACGTTGTACCAGTGCCAGGCCCGTCCGGAGACCATATCGAAGGGCTGGTGCAGCTTACGACGCCAC
>DDIP01000161.1 GCA_002338605.1 Proteobacteria bacterium UBA1847
ACCCAGAAGTCGAGGTGACAATCATCAACGATGATGCCGAAAGTACACTCGACTGTACTTCTGCCGTTGCCAGCCCAGCAATTCTTTGGCCGCCGAATCACAAGTACGTGGCGATAGAAATCTCTGGCGTTGTTGACTCGAGTGGCGCTTCTACTGTCATTGTCGCTCAAGGAATTCTTCAAGATGAAGTCGTTAACGGTGAGGGAGACGGAAATACAGCTCCGGATGGACGAATTCTAGAGAACGGAACGCCCGAGGTTCGCAGGGAGCGGTCAGGATTAGAAGATGGACGAGTTTACGAGATCCTATTCGAGGCTAGAAATTCGAGTGGAGGGTCGTGCACCGGATCTGTACTCGTAGGTGTTCCTCATGATCGAGGTGCGGGTTCCGTTCCGATCGACAGCGGCGTGAGGTACGACTCAACGAGTGTAGACTGATGCGGAGAATCTGGAATGTGGTGTCCACGACCACTCGCGAAATTTTTGGTGCCGACATGCTGAGGCGGTCCGCCCAGGTCTTTACTTGCTCCGTGCTAGTCGGGTCGTGCACAACAGCACAATCCGGTGATGACTTGGCCGCGCTGATACGCACAGAGTATCCGGACTACTCCATTCGATCTGAGATGTATGCGGGCGGCTGTGGAGATGCGAGCGAGAATTCAGGCGATTCTTGTATTGTGACGGGGGACTTCAATTCAGACGGGTTCAAGGACATGTCCGCTGTACTCCGCCGAGCAATTGCGGCTGATGAATTAGCCGATATAGACTTACGTCACCGAAACGCGATTCGGCATGTCGACCTCGTGATCGTCTGCAATGGCAACGGGGATACAGCATACGCTTGCACGGAGCTTACGAAGCCCGAAATCGGAGGTTTGCCCGCAGTTCTCGAGGTCGCAGTTTGGCCTGAGGAGGTGGGCAGCGACGATTCGATATCCATGTCGGGAGAGTGCCGGCCGCTAATCGAAGAATCTCCAGCCGCGCCCATGCTCACGCTGTTCGAGCTGAACGGCCTTTGCCGCTCGTTCTTCTATTCTTCCAATGAAGGGCGGTATAAGCAATGCACCATCTGCGGGGATTAGCCGTTAGGACACATTTTCGGGGAAAAAGTCGTCCCAAGTCCCCGTATTCCTGAAGCCCTTCAACGCGAATTCGAGCGTGTCGAGGCGGATGACCAGAAGCCGTTGTTCTGAACGCAGAACCGCTGCGGTTAGATCTCCCAGCGACAGAATCGTCGACCTGGCTCCAAGTCTAACCAAGCTAGCTGGCAGAGTGGCAAGCAGTCGACGCGTTCTTGGATAATCATCCTCCAGATCGTTGATGTCCATTCACGAGCGCTCGATCGTCAACTTGCTCCCAAACAGCAGGCTCAACAGTAGGAGCAGGCCAAAAGTCTGCAGGAAGGATATTGCCGGCAGTTCGAAGACTGAAACCGCAATCCAGTTCCAGAGCACCCAGGCTGGCAATGTGGCAATGACGGCGACGAGCATCTGGAGAAGCGGTACGAGCAGAAACGTGATTATAAGCTGCATTGCAGGCCCTCGGTTGTTATCCAAGGCCAAGTTCTACGTCTCAGAATCCCTCCAGGCAATGGTGAATCCAGACTAACTTCTGATCAACAAATATGCTCAGAAAGATCGGCCTTGATCAAAGATAGCGCTCGGTAGTTGGGGCCTACTCGGGAGGAAAGGGCATTTTGATCAAGAAATGTGCTCTGTGTGCGCAAGAATTTCGCTAGTGGTCCACCACGACGTTAGAGGGGCCATTGTTGGAATTATTAGACAATTATCTTATTTAACATAATATATATTATGCGCATATATTGACGCTGCTAGCTCTCTCGCCCAATTAATGCATCCAGGGGTATTTCGAGGTTTTCATGCAATGCCCGGATCATTGCCAGGGAAAGCCCCCTGCGTTTATTCATGACCTCAGATACTCGCGCCCGAGAACCCAGGTACGGTTCAAGATCTTTCCGGCTCAGTCCCATTTGCTCCATGCGAAACTTGATAGCGTCATTTGGGTCTGGCAATTCAATTGGAAAGTGTTCTTTCTCGTAGACGTCAACCAGAGTGGCCAGCACATCAAGTTCGTCGCCTTCTGCGGTATCGATCTGCGACGACATTAGTGCCTCGATTCGTTTCACGGCACGCTCGTGGTCGCTGGAATTGCAGATGGGCTGAATAGTCGTTCAAATATGCTCCGGATCTGTTCGATCGAATTCAGAGTGAGTCCCCACGAATCGAATGTGCAAGATTCGAAATTCGTATTTAGCCTGCACTATAAGCCTGAACTTGTTACCACCGATGTTGAAAACAATGCGATTTCCTTTAATAAAGCTCGCGTGTCCGTATCTGCGTTTGATGTCCTCAGGGCTTAACCAGGTCGCTTGTGCCGCTTCCCGATACCAGGATTTCAGCGATTGCTCCGCCAATCGCTGCTTTTCCCAGAACTCCTTGAGCTTACATCTCGCGATTATTCGCATCGACGCACACTAGCATGGTCCCTTTTTGGGAACAGTGGCCGAATTCCCCTTTTCACCAGAATCGGCCGAGCTGAGTCACTCGCGTCCTAACCCCCCTCACTGAAAATCGTTCATCAATTCTCGTTACTTGAACGCGTTTCGCCCGCCTCGAGGTATTTTCGACCCGTAATCATCGCTTTGATTAAGTTCTCCTTGTGCACGAAACTGGAAAACAGCACTCCGGCGATATGAAAGGCGACCAAAATCAGCGCTAAGTTGGCGAAGATCTCATGAGCCTCTTCCCAGAATTCTTCGCGTTCATCGTCAGCGTGCTCGTCGTCATCAGCATAGGCCGTTGAGATCAAGGCCGGCAGATTGGATTTTCCTGGGTTGTCGGTAACCCAGCCTGCGAGCGGTCCCGCATCTTCCTGGATCGCGTAAAGCACCAAACCGGAGGTCACCGTTCCAACAATGCAAATTAGCAGCGCGACGACCATCGCGCCACCGGCCGGATTGTGTCCAACGAAACGTTCGGCTCGGTTAGTCATGATGCCCGCGATGTATCGAAGTGTGACCGCGGGCGACCTTACAAAATTGCTAAACCGGGCATATTTGCTTCCAACAAGGCCCCAGATCAGGCGAATTGCTACAACCGCGCCGACGACGTATCCGGCCCAGACGTGCTGAGAGAGGAAATCGTCTTCAGTGAAATAAGCGGTAAAGAACGCAATGACCAGCGTCCAGTGCCCGATGCGAACTATGGGGTCCCAAACTTTAATCGTATCGTCAGTGGCTTTCATTTGTCGTCGTCCGTTGTGTAAGAATTCATAATTTGAACCGAACGGCATGCTGATACAATTTGGCGTATGACCTATGTTCGTACCTTTTTCTGGAGAAGCGGCACCTATGTCGGATGACGTACACGACTATCGCTCCACGCAGGCCGCATTGGCGCTGTTTGTCGCTATTGCACTGCTCATCGGGTGGGATTTGATCGCTGACTATCGCGAGGGCGCACATTGGGCACATATCGCCATCGAGCTATTCGTTGTTCTGGTAGCTGCCAGTGGTGCGGTACTTCTTTGGCGCCAGTTCCGTCAGAATCGACTCGATCTCGCGGATGCGCGGGTGGACGCTGAACAGTGGCGAAACGAGAGTCGCGAATTGCTCCGCGGACTGGGCATCGCCATTGAAAAGCAATTCGTAGCTTGGGAGCTAACGAAGGCCGAAGCCGAGGTCGGCCTCTTCTTACTGAAAGGACTTAGTCACAAAGAAATCGCTAGTATTCGTCACACCAGTGAGCGGACAACGCGGGAGCAGGCACGGGCGTTGTATCGCAAATCCGGTCTTCCTGGCCGATCGTCACTGTCGGCCTTCTTTCTGGAAGATCTATTGCTGCCCCAGAGCGAATACGACGAGAATGAAGAACAATAACGAATACGCCAGACTCACTAAGCGTCGATAACAACTTTGGCAAAATCTCGCAACCAAGAAAGATAAGGCGTTCAATCGAAATTCGACTGCGAATGCATCGAAGGTTCTTTGCCGGTTGGTCTGGTAAGGACCCTGCTTTGCGGGGCGCGAAATTGGTACATTACCGACTTTGGGCACTAACGGCGAGTGTTCCCAGAATAATCGCTGCCGTTGGGCCGTCACCGACTTGCGCGCCGACAACGCCACCGATCACTGCGCCAATCACTGCCCCTCTTGTGCTTGCGTGGTCGTCTCGCATCCGTACAGCGCGAAAATCGACAAAAGCATGAACACGAGCGTCATGTGCTTAAACGGTACGGTCATCGTTCGTTCAATGTTCATATGTTTGATCGTAATCTAATTTGCCTCCTAGGTCCGTTTGTTGCCGACCCTCCTAGCGTTGCCTCATATTCTTACCGTGCTCGACCCGATACGCGGCGAACTCGTCAGTGTCGATGCGGCCGTTGTCGTCAAGATCGATGTCATCGAACGAGGATGCCTTGGCCTGGTTCTTGATCTGCCGACCTTCGTGAGCGCGTTAGGCGATTCGCTCACTGCGCGCTTTGGTGAATTCGTCCTTGGTAATTGCGCCGTCACCATCCAAGTCACTGCCGGCGAAGGTCGGCATGTTCATGCCCATCCCTCTTTCTGAATTCTGTGCTGACCTGGGCGATGATATGACAATTCCGACCACCATGGCTGCGGCCAATAGTGAAAAAGTGCTTTGTTTCATCTCATGCACTCCTGCGCGATTCCGCTGTCAAGCAATCTGTAGGGGTATAATCCAACCACCATGGCAAGGATGCTGCAGCGATGTTCCGGCTCATTTCTGAAACGGGCCAATTTGTTACAGGGTGTTTCCTTTGACCACTACCACACAGGACAACATTGTCGATAGGCCACAGTTGTTGGTTGTCGACGACGACCCGGGAATTCGGGAATTGCTGTGCCAATACCTTGGAGAGCAGGGATTTCGGATGTTCGCTGTGGCCGATGGCAAAGGCATGGATGCATGGTTAGCTGCAAATACGGCGGATCTGGTCATCCTCGATTTGATGCTACCTGGCGAAGACGGGCTGTCCCTTGCACGACGCTTGCGCAGTGATCACAAACTGCCGATTATCATAATCTCTGCCCGCGGGGAGGAAGTCGATCGCATTATCGGACTCGAGGTTGGGGCAGATGATTATTTGCCAAAGCCTTTTAACCCGCGCGAGCTGTTGGCACGGGTGCGAGCGGTGCTACGCCGTAATTGGCCTGTTGTTGAACCTGAGGAAGATGAGGCCGCCAGGTATAATTTCGGACCGTTTCGCCTCGAGCCCGAGAAGCGCGCCTTGTTCCGCGAAACTCGCGAAGTGGCTTTGTCGCGAGCCGAATTTGAGCTTTTGGAAGTGTTTGTCAATCATCCCAATCGAGTGCTCAGTCGCGATTTCATCATGGAGTGCCTTGGCGGTAACGACCGAGACCCTTTCGACCGCAGTATCGATGTTAGGGTAACGCGATTGCGGCACAAGATAGAAGTCGACCCGGCGCAGCCTCAGTATGTACGAACCGTTTGGGGCGTCGGTTATCAATTTACGCCGGTAGGGCCAACCGCTTGAACCTGACGCCGCGAACCCTGCTCGGACGTTCGGCGTTCACCATTGCGTTCACCCTGCTTGTCTTCATGGTCATGTCTTTGGGTGCCGCCGTTTATTTCATCGCGATACCAATGGCGAAGCGATCGGCCGATGACTTTTCCGCTGTGATTATTTCGGCAGCGCACAGCATAGAGAGCCTGCCGCAAGGCATGCATGAGGAATTGAAAAAACAGCTGCTCCACGACCACGGCTTGATCGTGACAACACAAACACGCGCCCTGCCCGCGAAGAAATTTGATGTCCCGTACTACCTGTTTTTCCAGGAATCCCTGGCCCGACGTGCCGGTCAAAAACTGTCGATTGTTGAATCCACGACGGGTCCGCTGATTTGGGTCGATGTTCCGGCCCACGAAATGATCGTTCGTATCGGTTTTGACAGAAAGCGACTAGGCACCAATCCTCCTATCGTCTTACTCGTGGCAATTGGCGGTGGTGCTCTACTGACTTTGTTGGTGAGTTTTTTTGAGGTGCGCAGGGTAACAAAGCCGTTGGCTCGAATGTCTGCTGCGGTGCAGGAGGTGGGTCGCGGCAACCGACCTCCAGCGCTTCCTGAGAATGGTCCAAAGGAACTCGCTGTCTTGGCACGAGCATTCAATCGTATGTCCTCCGACCTGCAGGAACTAGCTGAAAACAGAACCGTCATTGTCGCCGGCATATCACATGATTTGCGAACGCCAT
>DDIP01000285.1 GCA_002338605.1 Proteobacteria bacterium UBA1847
CTATCCCTTTTCTCGGAACACGACGAGCCCGACTCAATGTCGGGCTTTGCCGTGCGCGAAAGCGGCCGTGCCAAACGACTGTCGATCAAGGTATTCCCGCGCGGTCGCGTTGAGGTGGTTGTGCCGAAGCGTACTCGCCCGGCCGACGTACGCGAGTTCGTCGAGGCACATCGCGACTGGATTCAGAAATCGCGGGACCAGTTTGCCGCCGAACATACGCCGGAACCCTTTGTATTGCCTCGACGGGTCCGTCTTGACGGCATCGGGCGACAGTTTAGCGTTGAGTACCAGCCGGAGCGCAATGCAAAGACAGTGAAGTATCGCGGGTATACCTACAAGGTGGTTCTGTCCGGCCGTATCGATGACGAGCGCCTCTGCGTTTCGGCACTGAAGCGCTGGTTGCTCGGCCTCGCGAAGCGGGAATTTGAGCCTCAGCTCCGAGCCCTCGCCACGATGAGCGGAAACTCGTTCAAGAAATTGCATGTTCGTGGCCAGCGTACCTGCTGGGGCAGCCACTCCAGTACCGGGACGATCAGTCTGAATTATTGCCTGCTGTTCCTCGATCCCGCGCATCTGCGCTACGTGATGATTCATGAGCTTTGCCACGCGAGGCACATGAATCATTCAAAGCGATTCTGGCGCCTGGTCAGCCAGTTCGAACCCGACTATCGGCGCCTCGACAGCGATCTCAACTCCTGCTGGAAGAAAATCCCTACCTGGGTCGGAATTTACTAGAAAGTTAGGATCGCCTGGAATTATCCGCAATCCAAAGAGCCGTCAATTAGCCTGAGCACAAGTAGAGATTGTTGAAAATGAATACTTCGGCTTTGGCTGTGGGTCGATAATACAAACACACAAGCATGAAGCTGGAGTGAAACTTTATGGCCTCGATATCTCCCGATGTGGCAACACGACTGAAACCTGATGTCCTTCCAGTCGTCAAACTTATTTATGAAGACCTGTGCAATCTTCAGGCCGATCAAAACGTCCTGATCATTAGCGATGCGCGAACGCCAGATTACGTCGTGTCGGTTTTTCAGGGTATGGCATTGGCGATGGGGGCAGAGGCTGTATCGATCGAATGCAGGGTTCCAGTCGGTGGCGCAACCTACCAGCCGGGTTCGAAATGGCCGTCGATGCTCGGAGCGGCGGCGATGGAGGCGGACCTGATCATCGATATGGCTGTAGGCTACGCAGATTTCATTGTCGATGCGATCAACAATGGCGCCAGGGTTCTATGTCCTGGCGATGGAATCGGCGGTCCATTTATGGATGATGTTCTTATCCGAACGATGCTGCACTCGGATATTCACGCTATTCGTCGGCACGCGGACAAGGTTGCGCAACGCTTTGGCGATGCCACGACATGCAGTGTCAAAACCGGTGACGACGAACTCATCATTGACCTCACTGATGTCGAGGGCCTGCCGGCCTGCGGATTCCTTTGGGATCCGGACAAAAAGGACTGGAAATCCAGCTGGGCCTTCTTACCACCGGCCCAGCCAGGCATTCTTATACCTAAGGGTCGTGGAACAGGTTCAATAAACGTCGACGGTACGCTTCTTTATCATCCCGACTATCACGAAAAGCCGGATTCGCCACTACGCCTGACCTTTAAGGATGGGCATCTTGAAGCAATTGGAGGAGACCCGCTTCTCGCCGCACGGCTCGAGGCCTGGCTTGAAGATCTTGGTGACGAAGGGGCGTACTACGGTCCTGTTCATTTCAATATTGGCAACAATCCGAATGCGCTGCTAACCCAAAGTCAGGAGTGGGAACGCGTCTATGGCTCAATAACCTGCGGCATGGGCGACCTGAGCTTGCTCGGTGGACTACTTTCGGATATCGACAGGGCCATTCTCAATAAGTCTTCCGTTCATTGGGACTGGACGGTTCTGCACCCGACGATCTACCTGGATGACAAGCTACTTGCCGATAAAGGCAGGATATACGTTGACTAGTTTCGAACCGGGCGAACTGCCGTCTGATGAGTCAAAAATGCCGCTAAATAGCGGTGAGGGCGCGGCTCAACTCTTGCCAATGTGGTCTGGCTTTCTGCGCCTTGGCTTATGATTGCTAAGATTCCGGTCCCGATACCGATCGAGGATATTCGAGCCGCAAACACTCGAATCCAGGGTGCGGCCGTACGGACGCCATTGATTCCTTTTTCAAACGACGCCAGCGCTGCCCAAATTTTCCTGAAACCCGAGAATTTGCAGGAGATAGGGTCGTTCAAAATTCGTGGCGCATACAATGCGTTGGCTGTAGCGAACGAGATTGATCTTGCAGACGGTGTCTACACTGCGAGTGCCGGAAATATGGCGCAAGGGGTGGCGTGGACCGCTCGCCGAATGAATGTTCAGTGTGAGGTGATAGTTCCTGATCATGCACCGCAGACCAAACTCGACGCGATTCGCCGATTAGGTGGGGAAATTCGAAAGCTCCCGTTTGATGACTGGTGGCAGATTCTGATCGACCATCGCTGTGATGGAATGAAGGGTAAATTTGTTCACCCCGTCAGCGATCGCGATGTGATCGCCGGCAATGGAACAATTGGCTTGGAGATCATTGAGGACTTGCCGGATGTCGATACGGTAATCGTTCCGTTCGGCGGTGGCGGTCTAAGTTGTGGTATCGCATCGGCAATAAAAGCAATCAAACCCGATACAAAAGTAATTGCAGTCGAGGTTGATACCGCATGCCCTTTGTCGGCTGCGCTCAAGGCTGGATATCCTGTCAAAGTTGACTACAAAGCATCGTTTGTTGATGGCATCGGAAGTCGCGGCGTTCTTGCCGATATGTGGCCGTTGAGTCAAACGGTACTGGACGGGGTTATCGTCGTATCACTGGAGGAAGTCGCGGCGGCTATTAGACTGCTGGCAGAGCGCAATCGACTTATTGCGGAGGGCGCCGGGGCAGCAGCCATCGCAGCATGTCTTACTGGTCGCGCAGGCCAGGGCAACATCGTATGCATTGTGTCTGGCGGAAATATTGATACACGCAAGCTTGGAAGAATACTGGAGCGCAAGAACCCGGACACTTAGGATGTTACGCAGCGCAATTCAGGTGCGGCGAGGGCGGAATTCACGCACTAGCAGGACAGCAATTCGCTGACAATAAACACCTGAGAGCCGATTTTCTCCTTGTCTTCTCGGAGTTTTTCCTGCGCCTTTTCGCTATAGAATGCTGCCTCGAAACTCTCGCGATCCGGCCAATCCACGATCGTTTGAAAGCGAAAGGATGGTAACATGCCATCCGGTGAAATATCGTCAATACGAGAGAATTTGTTCCGGACAACACTTGACATCGAATCGACGTACTTGCTGTGCTCGGAATTGCGCCAGCGAATGAACTCGTCCTCGTCGTAACCCTCGGCAAGATTGTAGAGTACTGTTAGTCGAATCAAAGCATTACCCCGCTGTGTGGAATGAATCGCGCTATTTTAGTGCCGGGATTTCCCAATTTTCGGGCAATTCTCCCTCGTCAAAAATAACTTCTCGGTGAGTGCTCCAAGTGGTGGTAATAGCCTCAGGCGTCCCGATTCCTGCGCCACGTGGGTCACCACACGGGCCGAACCAGTGATTCTGCGGCGCCCCCGTCGTTCGGGCGCGCATTCCGCAGTATGTCGTTCCATTGACGGTTGCGCGAAGAACCTGGTTCTGAAATCCAACATTCGCTGAGACGACAGCGGCAGTCAGGTTGTTCGACATCTGTTCGAACACTGATAACACTGCGTCAAGATCTTCGCTGCCGTAGCTTACGATAATCTGAAACGGTCCGAACAATTCAGTCGTAAGTAGATCGAAATAGTGACCGAGGAACGCCTGAATCGGTGCTCGAATGGCAGTGGCTTCATAGGCGCCAAACATCTGAGGAATGTGGTCGCTGGTCAGTTGCGAACCGCCGAACAAAAGTTCTGCTCCAGGGACGTCCAGGACGGCGTCAATGTGCGCACGTATCTGGGTGTTGTCCCAGGACAACACCGGCCCGATCGACAAATCGGCAAGATTTCGCCTTTGGGCCAGCGTTCGAAGCTTTGGCAACAATGAGTCGACCCAATTGTCATGAACAAATAAGACACTTTGCGCAGAGCATTTCTGGCCTGACGCATTATAGGCGTCTTCGTCACATTGCCATGCAACATAGTCCAGCCATTTATCGTCAAAATCAGGGCCAATAATTTTCCAATCGTAGCCCGCGTCCTCGAGACGCACTCTCCCATTGACGCTGTCGCTGACTTTGTCTGCGGTCACGCTTGACCCGGTGAACTGGACGAGTCGAATCTGGTCGGCAGCGAACTTTATGAGTTCCCCCATACGTTCACCTCGACAATGAATCAGGTCGATGTCATTTGGCGACAGGCCGCAGTGGATTAGTAATCGTAAGAATTGTTCGAATACGACGCTAACTTTGGAGTCGACCTTGACCAATGGTCGGTTTCCCATGAACAGGGCCCCCAAGGCTTGCAGTGCCGGTATTTCAAGCGGGAAATTGAAGGGTGCGACCACTACGACAGCGCCGAACGGCCATCGGTAACCGCGCGACTCCTGTCCTGCATGATCACCTGGGTTCGAGAACCCTCGACCCAGGAAACGAACACCGTCGCCCGAAAAGTTTTCAAGAAATATTCGCGTGACCGTCACTTCGTTCATACACTGCTGCCAACTCTTTGGCATCACTCGTTGCGTAAGTTCTGCAAAGTAGTCAGCAACTTCGGGATCTGCCAGCAATGCAGCGGACCTCGCGCAAACACGACCGAGATGAACGTATCGTTCGGTACTCTTCATTGGGTTGTGCAGGCCCGATTTCGGACAGTTATTCAGGCCGTCTAGAAAAGGGACAACGTTCGTAGTGTCAGGAACACTCAGAAAGTGTGCGCCATTCATCGGGTCAACTATATCGACTCGCTGCTCGTCACCCGACTCCCATTGACCAGCAACAAGGTTTTGCACTTTGCCGGGATTCGACGCAGTCATCTCATCAAAAGGGTTTACAGTGGCAAACGCGTTCCAGACCGACGACATTGGCTCTCCCCTGGATATTAAGCAGGACACGGTTATTGGTTTGATGAATATTAGGGTTGGTCATATCAAATCGCGATCCTAATATGTCCAAGTTGACTTCATAGAAATCTAATCCGTTGCAACTCGAATCCACGTAATATGCTTGACGGCGCCTGGCGTTTGGGTCACGCCAAGTACCAACACTGGTTTAGCATAGGGACGATCAATGTCATTCGACTATCACTGGCACGATTTTCTGGGAAACCTGGGTGTCCTGTTGATTATAGTGTCGTACTTCTGGATGCAGATCGGTCGAATATCGGGTCAGGATCCACTGTACTCTATCGTGAACGCGATTGGAGCCGCTTTGGTACTTGTTTCATTGTATTTCGACTTTAATCTTTCCGCTTTTCTGGTCGAGACGTTCTGGCTCATCATCAGCATCCTTGGTTTGTTTCTCGGGTCACGCAAAATTCGCAGAATCGGTGTTCATAGAGATGAATAGTTTTGAAGTTCTGGACGGTAAGTCCGGGATGGCAGTCTGATACGGATGCTTGTGTTAGAGAATGTTCATGTCTTTGACGGCGAGCGAGATGTCCTGCAGGAACACCAGCACATCCTTATTGAATCGCCTCGGCTTTTCTTTGTAGGAAAAGCCCTGAGCGCAACAGGCGAGCATGGGGGTTTTCGGGCTCAGGCGGACGACTCAAATGATCACCTTTGTGGGTGTGCTGATCGTGGACTCAGTGTGATTATCAACGGTGAGCACCCGGTGCGAAAAGCCGCACGAAATGAACTAAGAAAGGGTGCCCATGTGATCAAAATCATGGCGTCCGGTGGTATCGCCTCGCCAACAGACCCGATTGCCAACTTGCAGTTCTCGGAAGCCGAGATTCGGGCGATCGTAGAAGAGGCTTCATTCTGGGGCTCTTATGTGATGGCACATGTCAGGGATGCGAGATTGCAGAGCCTTGAGTACCTGAACGAGGCCAGCACGCGCATAGGGTTCGGGACAGATCTTTTCGGTGTGCTTCAATCGGAGCAGTCTCGCGAGTTGCAGGTTCGTGCTGAGGTTGACTCTAATGTCGATGTTCTTAAGTCCGTTACGTCGGGCAACGCAGAACTTTTAAATATGTCGGGTAAGTCGGGTTGTATTAAAGTTGGCGAGTTCGCTGACTTGCTTGTGCTCAGGAAGAATCCATTGACCGACCTTTCAGTTCTGCAGGAGCAGGGCATGCACATAGAGCATATAATCAAGGCCGGTCAAATCGTCGATCGAAGCAGACATTCGTTGGCAACGCATTGATTCTCCGAATTGTTTCCATAATTTTCATCGGCATGTCCGTGAATATCTATATTCCCGTTGCGCCGACTATTCTGGGCGCGCTGGTTGACTATCAGGGATTGACCAGCGATGTCGCCGGGCGACTTATTTCCTATAATTTTTTTGGCGCGACCGTATCGACGATATTCGCCATATTCATACTGCATCGCCCGGGCTGGAACATTCGGGGAACCCTGTTCGTATGCATGCTTCTGATTGTGGTCAGCAGCGCCGGGTCTGTGTGGTTCGCCAACGACGTGAAGGCTTTGGGGCTTGTGCGCTTTCTAAACGGCTGCGGTGCAGGGCTGGGTTTTACAACCTGCTGTGTAGCGGTAATCGGAACCCCGCACGTTGAACGTTCATATGCATTGCTCTACGGTCTGCCATACATGATTAGCGGAGCAGGGGTCGCTTTCCTGCCATATGCGTATCAATCGGTTGGAATTGAGAGTGTGTTCTACGCGATGGGCGCACTAAACATCGCTGCTCTCGGGTTGTTGCCGTTCGTCCCGAAAACCTTGACGCAAGGCGCTTCTTCCAGCACCGATTCTCAGCACAGCACTGAAAAAGGTTTTTTCTTGCTTGGTGCATTCGTGATCGCTTCACTGTTCCTGCACTACGTATTTAACTCCGGAATCTGGACTTACTTCGAACGACTTGGAGTCGCAGCGGGAATGTCGGCCGAAAAAGCAGGGGCGTTGCTTGGTCCAAGCATGACAGCGGCCATTCTTGGAATGGTCGCCGCTTCCATTTTAGGCAGCAGAATAGGCTATTTGCGTCCAATCTATATTGGATTCAGCGTGATCATTCTGTCGACCTTGGCGTTGTTATTCTCCTCGTCGGAAGTCATCTTCGCAGTCGGTACCGCAACTTTCAATGCAAGTATCACGTTCGTGACACCGTACTTTGTTGCGATCCTGGCGACCATGGTTCCATCAGGCCTGGGTGTTACGGCTGCGAACATTACGACAATTGCAGGGTTCTCAACCGGCCCATTTATCGTGTCGTTCATGATAGCCAACGACGACTTTGAGCTGGCAATCTTGATGACTGTTACCGGGTTCGTCGTGGCTTTCCTTATTTTTCTCTATTTCGTTCGGCGCCTGCAGAAACTGCCGGATGGAAAAGAGAGACTGACGACGACGATTTCGACTATGCCGAAGGCCGGTTAGCGCCAAGTGGATTCGGATTTCTGACGTTCGAGAACGGCAAGCAGACTGGCGAAGTGCCCATGCAGCCCCACGCTAAAGGCTTATTCCAGGGTCACGATCCCATTTTCGATGATTGTGGTGCGGTCTATTGTTACTGTCGGACGCAAAACCTGAACATCCCAATGAACATTGGACTTGGAGGTTTCGAAATCAGCGCCGACAAACGGTGCTAGCAGGCTGTTGTCGCCAATGCCAAAGACCATCCCACCTCTGACCCGTTCCCACTCCAAATGCTCAGTCAGGCGGGCATGCCTGCTTAGGCCGATATTTGCGTGAATGGGCCCGTTCCGGCAGCCTTCGTCATCGAGATTGTTCAGCCAATCCTCGAGTCGATTGCAAATATAGGCGTCGCCTTCAATATTGGTGATTTTTCCGTGTTCTATTGTGAGCATGACAGGCGTTTTCGGCAGATGGTGTACGTTTTCGTAAAGAAATAGACCATCGAGGGCCAGAATTCCGTCACCGCGGCTCATTGGAATGACGATGCCAGGGGTGGCGCCGGGGGTAAACTGATAGTTGGATACCCATTCGCTCGACTCCCGGTCCCAGAGGAATCCATCAAAGGTGTCGCCCTTCAAGTCGCCGATATCGAGCGTGTAATCAGTTCCCTCCTTAGAGGTAACGCGAAGAGTCTTCCCGGCTGACATGATATTCGCAGCTTGTATGGCTTCTTTGCG
>DDIP01000372.1:0-5156 GCA_002338605.1 Proteobacteria bacterium UBA1847
AGCCGGTTGTTGTTGGGCCGTCGCGGTACTGAACACCTGATCGGCGGCGAACAGGTTGGCGATTCTTTCGTCCTGATATCCGGACCTGGCATTTATCGGGCACCACTGCAGTCAAGTGAGATCGGCGTTGAGCGAATCTATCGACCGGTGACTGACGGCGCTGTATTTGCAACAGGTACCGATGTCGCATTTACCGGATCAGGCGAAGCGCTCGAAACCTTCGCACCAGTGTACGTGCGCGGCGCCAGGGACGGAAGTAACAACCTGACCATTTCTTGGCTGCGCCGAGATCGACTGTCGCAGACGCTGCGCTCCGGCGTACCACTGCCGCTTTCAGAAGCATCCGAATCGTACGAAATCGACATCCTGAACGTATCGGACGTCGTGCTTCGGACACTCACCAGCAGCGTCGACAGTGTTGCCTATTCGGCCGCTCAACAAACGACAGACTTTGGCGGGCCGCAGGCCGCAGTCAAGGTACGCATCTATCAACTCAGCGCCATCGTAGGACGAGGCACACCCGCAGAGGCAACAATATGACAAACCCACAGATTGGCAGTGTCGAAATTGCCGCGGCCCAGGAACAACCCGAAGTCCTCGTAAACGGTGTCGATCGAGCCATCACGCAGGCGCTTTGCGGCCAGATAACGATCGATATCACTGTTGACGCCAACCTGACCCTGCAGGCAACGGCGCCGCCCGACGCCGGCGATCAATGGGCTGCCGGCACGATCGTAATCACCGACACCGGCGTTGTGCTGACCGGCGGCATCGATGTCATCTATCCGGATGTCGATACTCTCTATGGCGGCCCGTCGCGACTGATGTTCGTGTTCGTCAACAACACCGCCCAGATACTCACTGTCAGGCGAGCAGGGCAGCCGGGAATTGCGATCGCCGCTGGCGTTTCCGCGCTCCTTTACCATGACGGCACCGACATCGTTGCGATTGTGGCTTCGATCTAATGGACGCAAGGCAGTTTCGTATAGACGTTGTCAGGCCGGCACTGAAGGCAGTGGAACTGCATTCGGGCGACGCCGAAGCCCTGGTCATGGGTACGGCTGCGCAAGAGTCACACTTCGAATATGTCCGCCAGTTGGGCGGCGGTCCGGCGCTCTCGTTCTTCCAAATGGAACCCGCTACGCACGATGACATTTGGGAAAACTACCTCAGGTTTCGGCCACAGATATCAGGGCTGGTCAGGACCGCGATTGACTATGGAAATGAAGGCCGGCCAAGCGCGGAACGCCTGCTTTGGGATATGCGGTATTCCGCGATTATGTGTCGCCTACAGTATCGTCGTTTTCCGGATTTACTTCCGAGCGAGCACGATATTTGGGCAATGGCCGCATTGTGGAAGCGCCGCTACAACACCCAGGGTGGCGCCGGTACGGAACAGGAATTTGTGGACAACTACAGGCGAGTCAAATGATTGATCAGATTCTGAGTGATGGGCCGCTTTGGGTGGTATGGATTGCCCAGTTTATTGCCATCGAAGTGCCGGCGCTATTCAACAAGAAAGACGGAGACACCTGGTCGGAAGTACTGCGGTATATCTTTGGGTTCTCGAAGCGCGCGGGCGATATTCAGTCTCATGGCATGAGGGCGAGGCGAGTTAGTTTCTATGCGGTTTCAGCATGGTTCATCGCTCACATATCGGGGTGGGTGTGATGTTTATGATTGCAGTGCTTATCGGCGTGTTGTTGTCGCCAGTTTTCATCATGGGCGCGCTGATCATTGTTGTCGGTCTTCGCTTCAAAAAGAACATGAAAAAGAAAGGCGACGTCACGGCTTTCTGGTCGAACTGGATCGCATTCATATGGGCATGGGCTGAACAGGCCGAAAGCGTTGTGGAGCTGGTGCCGCACTTCCGGCGTGACCTGACAGAAACTTTTGGATATCGACCGGATGACGGGAGAGTGACGTGAACAAATGGCAGGTATTCTGGAGGTCGCTTGACGAGGCTCGATTGATCGTTCGCGTCATTTTGATTGTCGGTCTGTACGGGCTTTTTCAGTACATCTGGTTTGTAACTGACAGCTTCTTCGGCATTGTGGCAACGGCCCAGTCATCCGGGTCTGAGGCGAGCTGGGCGCAACTCGTACCGGTGTTAACGGCCGTGACTGCGTTCGTGGTCGGAAACCTGAAGATCATTGTCGACCTTGTGACGAAGGCGTGGCTCGATTACAGGCAGTCCGGGACGGACTGGAATAAAGACGGGGATCCGGAAGAATGATCAAGTCACCGCTTCTGTATGGGTCGGTTGCCGCGATCGGGCTTCTGCTGACACTGTACTTATTGGAGATACTCGCGCATTCAGACACCAAGCGGGAGTTCGCCGCAGCGGAACAACGGCATGCCGTTGAGTACCAGGCGTATGCCCTGGCTTCGGCAGCGCGTGCCCAGGCCGTTTCAGAGGCTCAGGAACAGGCGCAGGCAGATCGCGACCGACACACCGAAAATATCAAAACGCTGCTACAGGCGATAAACGGCGCTGAGAGGGCGGTTATTCTGGAACGAAACAAGGCCGCAGCGAGAATTGCGGCCATCGAGGCAGAAAATGGAAAAATTATGGAATGGGCTGATACTGGTATTCCTGACGATTATCTTGCCTGGATGCGGGAGCCAAACACCCCTTTGCCCGCCCCCTGAGGTCATCAAGGTTACGGTGACAGAGTTCCGTGAATTGCCGGCGCAGTGCTTTAGTGCGATTGATGTTCCGGATCCTGGACCACTGAATCGAGACCTTGCGGCTGCCTATCGATCGATGAACGCCAGCGTTCAAGAGCAACGCCGGGTTCTGGCGTGTTGTCAGGCAATCAGTCAAGGGCAGCAGTGCGATCTGAATGAGGTAGTGGAATGAAAACAAACGAACCGCCACGAGTATCGCTGTACTTTATTTTGCTGATAGCGTTCGCGCTGGTCGTTGCGGCCATTGACTCAAGGGCCGACGACTGCCGCGGGCGGTCTTGCAATGACGGCGTTGACATCGACATCACGGGAGGTGACGTCAAGAACGTCCTCACAGGTGGCGATGTCAGCAACGTATTGACAGGTGGCGACAACACGGCGAGCAGCTCCGCGCTTGTTGGTGGCAGCCGCAACTACTCGGTTGGAGCACCTGGCCTGTCCGATGTCGATATCGCCGGCTGCCTCGGGTCGACATCCTGGTCGTTCCTGATAGCAGCGAAACAAAAGCTGGTGTTGAATCAGGTCTGTATGGCCGAGTTTTACCTGAACAATGGTCTGTACGAGCTGGCCGCCATGTCGCTTTGCAACGTTCCGGAAATCCTTATGGAGTTTGACTCAGAGGCCAACTGCGAAGCGGCACATAATTTCAAGCCGACGTTCCACGTTCAACAACCCACTTCGTCAGAGCCGAAAGAAGATGACGACGAACATGCCGATGACATCGTGCAGTTATACGTTCGCCTGAACCAGCTGGAGGCGCAGCGAGAGAAGGACGCTGAGGCATTGCGAAAGGCTCAATCCCAGCGACCAGTCACTCGAGAGGTGGTCCAGCAGCGGTATCTGACGGACAAGCAACGAGCGGCGCTTCAGGAGGTATTGAAAAAATGAACCCGAAAAACATCTTTCTTACCGTTCTAAGCGTTGCTGGTGTGGGCGTAATCTTGACCATGGCCGGCATGGCTGCAATGTGGTGGATCAGCGTTGAGGTGGCTGGCCAGCTACAATCGGCAGGCATCGTTCCGGTGGCGAAGGTCGACGCGCTCAATACTCGGGTTGAAAATCTTGAGAGCCTTCACGAAAAGGACACGAACCGCATCGAAACGAAGGCCGAGAAAATAGCCGAAATTCTGATGAACGACTGAGCACTTTTTCCCAATTCATAACATTCGGCAAACTTCAGCCTAAACTAGAAGGATTATTGCGTGGCCGAGCCAGGTGATGAAAATAAATCCAGCAGTGCAGTATGGAGTCGACTCAATCAGCACGGCGATGAAATCAGCGCGCTTGCTCGCGCACACGCTGCAACCGAAGCGAGTCTTACTGCCCTGGCAAAATCCGTTGAAGCAGGATTCGCCCACCAGGCCGATATCCTCGGACAGCTCATTGAGGAGTCCAGAAACCAACGAGAAAAGAGCTCACGACCGGTAAACTACTTTGCGTGGTTCACCGGTGCACTTGGTGTTCTGGCAATGTTCGGCGGCTACACAGTGCTGTTCAACACGGCGGACAACTACAGGCTCAACAACGTCGAATCACGATCGGAGCGTCACACCAGTCAACTCAATGAACGCGCATTTATTCTTGGGCAGCAGTCTGAAGCCATTGCCGTATTGAAGGCTGCAGATCAAAAGCAGTACGACCTGATGCTCGAATTTTCCCGAGAAATTGGCAGACTCGAAGGATCTGGTCAGAACAGAAAATAGCTTCACCGGCTCCGTTGCGTTTCGTCCGAAACGCTGAGCCAATCCAAACGCGCACTATCTGCGCAATTTACCAAAACCGAGCTGGCTAATGCACTAGCCGTTCACATTCCATCCAACGCACGTTTTCGGTCGGTGTGGGGGGCAGGCCAATTAAAACGGCGGGCAGATTCGAACCGCATCCCCATCAAAGCCATGTTCCGGGTGGCTCAAGGGACAACCCCGGTGAGGGCAGGCATTCCTCAGCGGCTTAGTCACCATGTCCGCCTCTAATCCTGCTACCGCCGGATCAATAATATATCCGTATTGGCCGTTGGCTTAACGTCCTTTCAATTGGCCCTCGTACTGGTAGATGTCCTTCGTTTCGGCGCGAATGGTCTCGGCAAGGCGCAGCATCGCGTCGCGCTGAATCGTCTCAGGGTTTTGCACGAAGCTGAAGGTAAACACGAGCACGCCGTCGCTGTTTGTCCGGTACCGGATCCGACCTTCGAGTTCGCGTGCTTCCTCGTTGCTGTGCAGCGGAATCGTCAGCTTGATGCGGTGCGGAAACTCGACGGTCTGGCTGGCGTTGTCTTTCGTGAACGTGAATCTACTGGATCCATCGTTCAGGTTTGTGGCCGATTTGAGTGTGAGATTCTCGTTTGACTGAAAGTCCAGTGCTGCCTTCAGCATGGTGTTCGGCTCTGGCGTTGTAATCGCGTCGAGATTCTCCTCGATAAACATGGCGAGCTGGATCTGTGAAAGCGGCTTCTTGTGAATGGAGAG
>DDIP01000372.1:5268-6028 GCA_002338605.1 Proteobacteria bacterium UBA1847
AGAGCCAGGCCTGCCACTGAATCGATTGCTTTGGCTGAAAGAGGGCGCGATGGTCGCACCAGCTCGTCAGCTCGTTGCCGTAGTGGTCCAGGACCGCGGCGAACTGGCCGGCGTCGACGTCCAGGTAGCATGTCGTTTCAACATCGCTGAATCTGTTGATGTAGTCACAGAATGACTTGCACGAGAACAGATGGGCCGTTTGCTCGGTGCGGTTTGGGCTTGACTGGTATTTCTCGAGGCTCTCGATCTTGGAGCTGGATGCCAGGGAAACGAGCGTCGAGTGGATACCGGTATCGCCAATTATCTGATCCTCGATTATTCGATGGCCCTGTAGGTTGTCTCGCAGATAGGCGAGTGCAGTAGCGTCTTGCATGGTGGTTAAACTCCTCGTGGTAGATTGTCGAAAATGTCACCCTGGTTCGGGTTGCGGGTGTGGAGGTTGCCGTCGTCGTCGTAGAACATCAGGTCCGATCGCGGCGGGTATTGAGGTGCTTTGCCGGATATCTCGGCGATAATCTCCAGCGCGTCAGGTATTTTCTTAACGCGGTTTATCTTCAGCGTTAGTGTCACTGCACCGCCTTTTCCGGATTCGCTGGCCTTGATGGCGTTTACAACCTCATTGAGCTCGATGGAGAGAAGATCGAGCACGTTGCCTCCTTTCAACTTGCTGAGGACCTCCAGCACCGGCCGGACGCACACCCCGTCTTTCGTGGCCAATACCACTGGCTCATCTACCTGTTCACTCTTTCTTGTTGCCATT
>DDIP01000242.1 GCA_002338605.1 Proteobacteria bacterium UBA1847
TCTCGTCAGTGCCGGGGCGAATGAAATGGCAGTCGCCGTGACGCATCTGATGATTCAGTTCGAGCCGGCGATCCGCAACGCAGGAGCGGGCGGATCATCGGAGATCGATCTGTCGGTGGATGCCCACCGGCCGAGGTGGGCACTGCATCTTTGAGCTTCAGTACCCGGGCTGATGCGAGATGGTAGATGGCCTCGGGAAATCAATACCGCTATGTGGAGTTGGGAATGGGCTGGTTTTCGAAGTTGTTCGGTTTCGTAGCAAACACCGCCGAGGCCGGATTCGGCCCGGATTTTGCGTCGAGGGCCAATGCGATCAACAAGCGCGTCAACCGGATTCGGTCGATGGACACGGATGCCCTCAGGTCTCTGTGTGTGGAAGAGACGGAAATCTGGACGGCGCTGCTGTGTTACTCGGAGTTGGTAACGAAGCACACCGAGACGTTTGATAACGAAACTCTGGTTCGAGTTTGGAATGAGCTCGCACAGCTTGATCCGCCAGCGTTTGATACTGAGAGATGTCGTTTCGACCCGGAAATATACTTCGCCGTCAGGGAGCACCTGGAAGGTCATGCGCTCTATCAGGCTGCATCGAATATCGATCACCTGCAGCTGCACGACTACCTGCTCTGCGCAGGCGACGAGGACTACTTCCTGCATATAGAACCGTTCCTGACGCTGGGTGGAGATCGGCAACGCTTGAAGGGACTCCTGTTCTCTCGTCTCGAACACGCACCGGAAGACGAGTATTCAATCGTCCCTGCAGACGAGTTGTGGCGCCTCATGGAAGAGCAGGATGATCAGCCGGCCATATCGCGAGACATACTGCAATATGTTCGCGTCGTCGGAGATCGGGAGGAATATCTGGCGAAAAGGCTCTTGGGGAAGCTGTCCGATCACAGGCGGGCAAGCTGCACGGCGTCCTGGTTTCGCCAGGAGGCCGCCCCGCAGCTGTGGAGCGCGCTGATCCATCAGTCCGCTGCCGTCGAGGACTACGACTCGGTCGTCTCTACTTCCGTGAACTATATGGACCGCGTCTTGATGGATGTATCCGCAGCACCCCAGGCGCTTCAGGCCGGAGTCGATTTTGGAAATTTGACGCTCTACGAATCCGAGGTGGGGGTAATGACGATGCGTGGCGTCACGCCCGACCCGATAATGGCGTCAGACCGAAAATGGTACGAGAATTTCAAGCCCTCCCAGGAGATGGGTACCGGGGACGAGCATAGCGTTTTTGTTGCCGGCAAGACGCTCATCGAATACCTGTCGAAAGACTGGGAAGAGTGTCGCTACGGCCTGGTGTTCCCCATCGTGCCGACGGATCCCTATTTCGCGATTCTGCTGAAGTGCCTGGGCCGCGAGAATCCTCAGGTCCGCCTCAACGCCATACGCGTGCTCATCGAGCTTGCGAAGGCTGGTCTCTTCGCGCCGACTGACCCGGGTACGACCAACCGGTACGACCTCTTCGATAACGCTATGGCCGAGCGCGTCGAAGGACCGTTGGCCAACCTGGCGACTAACGGCCAAACCGAGATCCGCCGGGCTGCGTTGTACGCCGCCCGGTTCTTCCCCTCACCGAAGCTCGCGAACGCCGTCGCCGCGTCACTTTCCTGGACCGACAGCATCGGCAGCGGCTTTGCCGTCGAGACGGCTGCACGGTGGATCGTTGCGGGCCGTACAGAGTTTCACAACGCAGACGTGCTTGCGGCTCTGGTTGATGCACTCGCAAACTGGGAGGCTGGTCCCCACGCGCTTGATGCGCTACTTGCGATGGGCTGGGAACCGCACAACGATCGGGAGCGCATTCGCCACGCAGGGGCGCGGCGCTCGCGACAGGACCTGGAGGCCGACCGGGCACTCACCGACGCAGTGCTTTTGCATGATCTTCATGATCGGACCTATGCGCCCGTCCAGAGCGCCGTCTGGCTCTTCGTTGGTCTCGGCGATCCCAACATCATTCCACAACTCGTCTCGGCCCTCAGGGCGTCTGGCACGAAGGTCATGGCCGAGGCCTTTTTGAATTGCGGCAATCAGGACCTGTACGACGCGGCTTCCGATTGGGCTTCGCGTCGAGGCTACGAGATCGAGTCGGGTAGTGGGGCACATCCGATCGGCTGGGGCGCACTATAGCTCGCCTTTTTGCCAGCGCTCCCACATTAACGCTTTCTGCTTATCTGAGTAGTAGATCCTCGGTCGTTGTTTCATCTTCAACATCTCCTCTTTCTGAGCTAGAGTTTAGATGTTGCATTGACCGGTTGAATCCGCACTGAAAAGCGGTCATTCGAACGGCAAGTTTTGGCAGGTGCTGCCGCTCAGCACCAGTGGGCAAAAAGGGTCAGGAGCTACCGCTAGTGACTGTCTCCTTCACGCACGCACACAATACCTGCCACTGTTGACTGGTTGATGTGAAATTTTCGAAATATCCTCGTGTTGAGGGACAGCAGTATCGTCCAATTCGGCGAGAAGCCCGTGAATTCCTTCCAGATGAGTTCCAGTAGAATTATCTTGTCGTTTATTAGCCAAACTACAATCAATATTGAAAATCCTGTACGCTGTTTGTTGCGCAAAAAATAACAATGAGGGGCCAACGGAATGCATTCAATTGTCAGCGATGAATCCTTGATTCGGTGGGTTTGCAGATACTCTAAGGGTGCCTCAATCGCAATCTGTTCTACTCTTATCTTATCTCTCGCTGCATGCAGTACAGCGACTACAAATTGGGACTCTATTCGCCCAACTTTCGTGTCCGGCGACAGGCAATGGACTGCGTTGAAGCCAGGCATGACTTCGACGGAATTCGAAAACGCGATGTCCGCAAATGGGTATGAAGTTCATACCGGCTGGTCGGCCCGGCGGGATTCCGGTGTCGATTCAGTTTGGGAAGGATCAATGGCGATGTATTCTCCATACGCAAAGTACAAGTTTGAGAACGTATCAGGAATATTCAAGCTGCTTTCGTCATCTATCGAATCGAGTTGTACTTTCGCTCCGGATAACGGCGGTGCTTTTGAGTCAATATTTCCTGAATCGAAAACCCGCACAAAGGAGTTGTTCGCTAATAGCGCGGCGCCCTTGGGTTTTGTTGTGGGCAAGGATTTTCCGGACGCCGTCAAGTCAAGGTCATATTGGACACTCAGAGTCTGGCCATCCAGCATTGAAGAAATGCTCAGCGCTCGTTTCGAAGAGGTGGACGGCGGTACGAAAGTTGTTGTCAATACAGAATCAGATCGATTGGCACTGAAATCACGTGACGTATCATTTGCACGTTCAATTCTGGAGCATATGCATTGTACGAATTCTCTCTTGAGCGTCGACCGAGTAGAGCCGACTGCTTTCGATCCGGCCTCTGAAATCCACCTGAGTCGTGGCCAGAAGCTCAGCTTGAGCAACTACCGGGTCCTGACTTCAGGCGACGTGCTCGGGGGTAAAATAGTGCTCGAATATGTGGTCGCATCAGACGTTGTTAATGATGGGAAAACTGCCATTCGGAGAGGTGCGCCAGCTTGGGGCGAGGCCATAGTGGTCCACGAGGACGGGGTATCCAACATTCATATCCGTATGACGAAGGTTCAGGCATCCGATGGACGATGGTATGGAGTGACGCTCGAAAATGATCCACTTATTCTGAAAGCGCCTGAACCTGACGTTCCTGAAGGGCAAGATAAATCGGTAGCAGTTATATCGTCGGCCCATATCGTGTACCCGATTGGAGCTGTTGTTTCAGCAACAGTCGAATTAGCACTTGACGGAAATTAGGGCTCTGTCATGTGGCACGACTAAGACGATGCGCAGTCCATCCAAGCGCAGCGCTAATTGTGGGTCAGCACTCACCTCCGGCCAGGAGTTACCGTTTAGGATCGCGGTAGGCTTACCGAAACCTGCCGCTTGTGGGGCTGACTTCGCGGGCATGGTCGTTCCAGCGTCTGCTTACGCGTTACAATCAAGGACTGAACCCTTACCAGCCATTCGCAAACGAATCCTGCGAGTGCTGGAATGGCCGTTATCTGATGATAGCCCGTGTCTATTCATGGTCGATCGGTCTCTGATCTTGCGAGGCTTAGAAGCCGGTCGAAAAGCTTAACGTAGATTAGCGGTTTGTGATCGAAAGTGGATGCTAGAGAATTTGATGATAGAACCTGCGAGATGAGAGCAAAGTATAAGAACATCTTATGGCTGGCGACAATGTTGCTAGGTGTGTTTCTTGCGGTGAATTGGATTTACGGTCGTACACAGCTCTCAGGGTGGATGCCGCTTCCGTTATCGATCATGATTCTCGTTGGTGCTACGTACCAGTCCTTCGAATTGATCGGGAAACTCCTTGAACCTTCGAGGATTCTTGCAAGGCAGGTGGCTATCACCTTAATCCTCATGTCCGTAGTAGTGACAGCATCAGCATTGGTGATTTTCAATCTGACCAAGCCCCTCGATGTCGGTTCGGTAAATGCAGATGGACCTACAGTACCCGCTGAGGAAATCTCAGCGTCAACTGATTTGGTCATCGAAGTCAGTATCAACACATACAGTTTTCGTGCAGATGGAGGCGCTGTTGTTGATCTGGATTCGTTGATAGCGAGATGCCAAGAATTGATTACGAGAAGCCCCGATCGTCAAGTGGTTATATTCGCAGAGAGCGACGTTCCCTATACACAAATCATAGAAGTCACGAGTGCATTAAGAGACGCAGGGATTAGTGATATCAAATTTTCGACGGGTACGAATTGATGAATTGTGCGGCTGCCTGTGGCTGTGAATTCAACCGGTCGAGAGAAAAACTACTGAATAGCTGCGGCTGACCTTGAGGAGTCATACCGCTGAATATAGGTAGAACAAAAGAAAACGCACCGTGAGACGCATCTGATCAGGGTGTCATGCTGATGCCCTTTTCGTTATAAACACGACGGGTACCAACGATAGGCAATGATGACTAAGCGAGAGAATGAATGTGGGCCAAGATCAAATCTATCTTCTTTAAGGCGTCAAATGGAGTCGCAAGTGAGGCCGACTATGTTTCGAATGACGCCCTCTGGGAGATTCGTGATCCTTCAAGAGTATATGTAGCAGTTGTCATGGAATCTGGCCAAGGCTTTGTTCCAAGATTGGAAAGCGATAGTGCCTTTCTGCAGCTCAGCGCGGGCCAGGAACTTAGTTTCAAGGAGTTGGGGAGCGCGCAAATATACTGTACCTATGAAATGGGTATGATGCGAAACAATACGCCTGGGCATGATGAAGACGGTGGTAAAACACCGTTAGCAATTAACTTTCTGAAGAACCGAAAAAGTTTGGCTAGCTGTTCTTGGGGCGAGCTTAAGATAAAGAAAGATCGGCTTTACGACTTCGATAATCTTCAAGATAAAGACGTAATGGCGGAGGCCATAAAGGCCACGTGGGGAAGCTGAAATACGCCGAAACTAACTTGGGACATTTGCCGAAATCAGTCACCATTGGCTGGGCCCAGCCTGTCGCGATATCTCGAGGGCAGGCGTTTGAGCGGCAAGTTTTGGGAATTACAGTCTGGGAGGCCGAGCGCGAAAAACGGGTCAGAATTGAGCGCTCGACATGCCGGTACGATCAATCTTCATCCTCCAGAGCCGACACTTTCCTGTCCCAAGTAACGTAATTCCATGGGACTACGTTTTCCAAATACGTGATCAGAGGATAAGGCATATCGTCTGCGTCCCGCGTGTTAAGGGCAAGTGACTCAATTCGGGATCTCAGCGCGCCATCGTATTCTCTAGGAATAAATGCCCACGGTTGGACTTTCCAAGACTCCGGGATTCCACAGTCTCTAGCCAGGGAACTGCGCAGGTCTTTCCAGTTCGCATCCCACGCTAGAAGGCGCTTAGACAGCCCCGACATGGATTTGGAATATGTTACCTCACAAAGGTAAAGCGATTGCTCGCGGACGTTCACAGCCGCGGCATCACAGTACCAATGTCTTCCTTTTTTAGGCTCGTCGAGGTCGAGTTGGATTAAGAGCTCGGAATTAACAAAAGCAGCACGATCGGCAACGAGATACTCTGTCACCACACCCTGAAAGTAGTCCATAAGATTGCCTTTCGCCGTTGCCCATCAACAGCCACTAATTCTATCCTGAAATCAGCCGTTCAGGCGGCTACTCCTGACCCGGACTAGCCGTTTCGTCAAGGTTCTCGAGCGGCCTGTATTGGTTTCAGCTGTTCGCGCAAACCGCTCACCTAGATGGAATGAAGCGAACTTTGATAGACAACAGAAATCACTAGCAGGATGAGTGGATCAGGAATTTCAGGCCTGCCATTAACCGATGCTCCTGCTTCTTCGATGCCAGCGGTTGGGAAGTCAAGGCGGTAATTAATCGCAATCCCAACGGCGGACGGTTCTTTCTCCCAAACATAAAGCAACTACCGTGAGGTTCGTGCGAGCGCACTCTTCGATCAGTTCTATGCTGTAGCAGGCATATCAGAAAGTGGGGCACGAAGTTTGCCCCCGTTTCCCATCGCAATCCAACTCGTCTTCCTCGAAAGTTGTCTGGCCCCAAGAGGTCGCGGGCACATACGGGAGTGCTGAACATTGGATATACGGTTCGTTGTCTTGCTCGGAACGCTCATGGCCGAGGCGGTGAGTGCGGACTGTTTCGACACCGCTGCCAAGCGCCATCATGTGCCGGCAGATCTCTTGCGGGCCATTGCCTGCGTCGAAAGTAACTACAACCCGCACGCCGTTAATTACAACCGCGATGGCAGTGCCGATTACGGCGTCATGCAGATTAATTCCAGGTGGCTGGTAGAGCTGCGTGGCTTCGGTATTGAGCGCGATCATTTGTGGGACTCGTGCACGAACATTCATGTCGGTGCCTGGGTACTGGCGCAAAAAATTCAGGCGCTCGGATTTACCTGGCGCGCAGTCGGCGCATACAACGCCGGCCTGAAACAAACACCACAGAGAGAAAGGCTTCGTTATGAATATGCGAAAAAGGTGTACGACGTTTTTGATAATGGCTGCTAGTGGCTTGCTGTTGGCCGCGTGCGCATCGAATCAGCCGAATAAGCTGTCGGTGGCCGTTCACCCGCCCATCGTTGTTGACGGTTATAACGCGCCCTCTGCCGACGAACTCTACGCACAGCGCTTTCAATCCTCTGTCAAGCAGGTCAAAGCCGGCGATGACCATCGCTTCGTGACGTGTGAGCAATCGTGTCCGGGCGTGACGCCGAAAACGACGGTGGCCACTCTGAACGCCGCCGTCGCGCGGCGTGCGCAACAAAACCTGCAAGCCAACAGGGCACCGATGAATGCCACGCCATTGGGGGAGATTGATGAACCATTAAAGACGGCGGTGACGGAGAACGCGGCGCGCACCCATCGATATCGTGATGATGCCGACGGTGAACCGGAGCGCAAATGAATTTTTGGTCTCGACATGTATTGAGGCTGTGCGCGATCCATCGACGCGCTGAAATCCACGTCCTGTACTGGGACATTTTGTAACGTAAAGGAGAGCAACCCATGAAAGATCTTCGCGATCTGACTATCTCGCCGAAGGACGCTGCTCGTCTCCACGACGGGTTTATGTTCATGTTCACCGGACTGGGCCGCATCGCTCCGCTAATGGCCATTGTCGCTTTCGTGACGATCGCTCTACAAGAGCAGGCGATAGCGGGCACGAGCGCGGTGTTCGATGATCTTGCGACGGAAACCGAGGGCGCCGTGTTCGGCCCGCTCGGCCAATCGGTCGTATTTATCGGCGCCCTGGCCGGCGGCA
>DDIP01000305.1 GCA_002338605.1 Proteobacteria bacterium UBA1847
TCGCGGCCTACGGCACGCGGCTTGTCCCCGAGAACATGCACGGCAAGGCGATCACGGTCATCATGTCGGGCAACACGCTGGGCATCAGCATCGGTCTGCCGGCGATGACGACGATCGGCCTCGCTTTTGGCTGGCGGAGTGTCTTTTTGGTCCTCGGCGTAATTGTCGCGATCATTGCCGTGCTGTCGTATTTTTACTTGCCTGAAGTGAAAGGCGAAAAGCTCAGCAGGAGCAACTCGCCCCTGGCGGTGCTCAAAATGCCGTCGATGCTGATCGTCTTACTGTTGACCTTTCTGTCGGTCGCAGCCCACTACGGCATCTACACCTACATCACCTTGCTGGTCGAGTTGATCGACTTTGCGGGCGGCATCGGCGTGGCGCTCTTGATCTTCGGCATCGGTTCGGTCATTTCGGTGATCGTTTCTGCGAAATACATCGACGCTTATCTACGCCCCCTGATCGTACTCATGCTCGGCGTTGGTGGCATTTCCATGGCCATGCTCCTTGTCTTCAAGGGGGCCTTCGTCATCTCTCATGCCGCGTTCTTCCTTTGGGGTCTGGCCTTTGGACCGCTCGTGACAATGTATCAGACCGCAGTGACCAAACAGGTTGACGAGGCGCGGGACGTCGCGACGTCGGTGCAATCCAGTGTCTTCAACCTGTCCATCATGATCGCCACATGGGTCGGTGGAATGTTCCTCACGTATTTCCCGGCAAGCGGCGTCAAGCTCATCGTCTATATGTCACTGGTCTGCTTCATTCTGGCCATCATTATCGCCTTCCAGTCAAAACGCACCCTGCGGTCATCCGCGGGACCGCCCACTCATTCATAAAAGAGAAAGCCATGAAAAAATTCACCAATGCCCGAATCTACCGCCAGCACGATGAAGCCCAGGAGATCCTTGTTGATAAAGGCGTCATAAAGCAGGTTGGCAAGAAATTGCCCAAGGTGGACGAAGAAATCGATCTGCAAGGTCGCCTCGTGGTTCCGCCCTACGTGGATTCGCATCTGCACCTCGATTACGTTTACACCGGCGGTGGCAAAGACGCCAAGAACAAGAGTGGCACGCTCTTTGAAGGTATCGCCCGCTGGCACGACGTGAAAAAGACCCAGACTTTCGAAGACGCGAAAGAGCGTGCGTTGAAAGGTATTCAGGAAGAGGTTTCCAAAGGCGTCCAATTCATCCGCACCCATATCGACGTCGATGACCCCAAGCTGACCGGCTTGAAAGCGATGCTTGAGATTCGCGAAGAGCTTGCGGACAACGTCACTATCCAGATCGTTGCCTTCCCGCAGGAGGGGATGTACGCCTATAAGGGCGGTGACGAGATGGTTGAGGAAGCGTTGAAGATGGGTGCAGACTGCGTCGGTGCCATCCCGCATTTCGAATGGGCACGTGAAATCGGCGAAAAATCGATTCACCGCACCGTTGAGCTGGCCATCAAGCACGACAAACTGATCGACGTGCATTGCGATGAGACCGATGACGTGATGAGCCGCTTCGTCGAGTTGCTCAATGCGCTGGTGATGGCCGAAGGAATCGGTACACGCACAGCCGCGAGCCACACCTGCTCGTTCGGCTCGGCCGATAATTCCTACGCTTTCCGCATGATGGGTCTGTTCCAGAAATCGGGGATGAACTTCATCTCATTGCCAACCGAGAACGCCTATTTGCAGGGCCGCCAGGATACCTATCCCAAGCGCCGTGGCTTGACTCGCGTGAAAGAATTCTGGGAGAGCGATATCAACGTCTGCTTCGGGCAGGACTCCATCAACGATCCATGGTATCCGGCGGGCAATGGCAACCTGATGAACATTCTGGACAACGGCATTCACCTGGCACAGACCATGTCGTTCGAGGAACTGGACAGGTGCCTTGACCTGATCACCTATAACGGTGCCAAGACGTTCAACATGGAAGATCAATACGGTATCGACGAGGGAAAACCGGCCAATTTTCTCGTGCTGGATGCTAGTTCGCCGTTCGAGGCCGTACGCCAGCGTGCCGACGTGCTGTCATCGATCCGCCATGGCGAATACCTGTTCAAACGACCTGACCCAAGATACGAGGTCGGGCTCGACCTGTTCAGGAAGACCAGGTGAGGAAGGATGCGAGAATGGATCGATTGGCAGGCAAAGTTGCCATCATAACTGGCGCTGCACAGGGTATGGGTGCGTCGCATGCGCGGCTTTTTAGTAAAGAAGGTGCCAACGTTGTTTTGACCGATCTAAATGAAGAGAAAGGACGAACACTGGCATCGGAGCTTGGTGAGAACTGTTTGTTTGTAAAGCAGGATGTCACCAGTGAAGCAGGCTGGACACAAGTGATTGAGGCGACTGAAGCACGCTTCGGGCCCGTTGACATACTTATAAACAATGCCGGTATCACTCAATCTGAATCGCTCCTGGAGACATCGCTGGATGACTATCGCCGCATCCTGGAAATCAACCAGGTGTCCGTATTTTTGGGAATGAAATCGGTTGTTCCGTCGATGATAAAAGCTGGAGGCGGATCGATCGTCAACATCTCTTCGATAAACGGCCTGGTGGGCGGTGCAATCGGGTATACCGATTCGAAATTTGCTGTACGCGGCATGACCAAAGCTGCAGCACTGGAATGTGCGGCATACAATATTCGGGTCAACTCTGTTCATCCAGGCGTTATCGAAACACCCATGATCATGCAGGGCGATACCAAATCTGCCGTGGAGGAGTTCGCCAAACACATACCACTAAAGCGTGTTGCAAGACCAGAAGAGGTGTCGGGTCTGGTGCTGTACCTGGCATCGGATGAAGCAAGCTATTCTACGGGTTCGGAATTTGTCGTAGACGGTGGTATCACCGCTCAATAGAAACGCTCTCAGTCCGTCGCATGTGCGGTACTCTTGATCGTGCCCGAAGGCTGGGTCGTTATCGGGCGATGTCTGGCCCAACAAGTTCGCGATGGAGTCGATGAATGATCGGGATGCCTGGAGGTCGCCATGGATATTAGGGTATCTGGTGCCCTGGTCGGTCTGCTCAGCTCTGCACTATGGAGCGCCGCGGCGGCACAGGAGATAAGGCCACGAGCACTGAGCTTCGAGGAAGCCCGCGTGACGCTGGAACAGGCGTCCGATGCGCTAGCCGCAGCCGACGCCAACGTGCGCGGCAAGGTCGACCTTGCTGAGGCCGCCGACTCGCTTCGACTGCCGGAGATTTCGGTCGACGTTCGGCAGATGCAGTTCCAGAAATCACTGTCTCTGCCGCTGGGTTCGCTGGAGCCGGTCGCGGGTGCTTTTGGCATTTCCAGTCCGCTGCAGTTCAGCGAGCGCGACTGGCGTTTGCGTCCCATCCTGACCACCGTGATGCCAATCTACAGCGGCGGACAAATTCCGGCGGCACAGGCCGCAGCGGATGCTGCGGTGCGGCAAGCATCGGCTGAGCGCGACCTGGAATCGCAGTCCCAGTTGCTGCAACTGGTGCAGATGTATTTCGGCCAGCAACTGGCGCGGCAGGCGCTGGATGTGCGCCGGGACGTACGCGATGGCTTGCAACGACATGTCGACCATGCCGACAAGCTCGAGCGTGAAGGCTTCGCCACGAAGGCGCAGCGTCTGCAGGCGGCGGTGGCCCGCGATCAGGCCGAGCGCGATTACCAGCATGCAGTCTACGATCTGGAAACGATCAGCGATTCGTTGGCGAACCTGTTGCGCAGCGAGCAGCCCATCAGCACGATCACCCCGCTGTTCGTGATCAGCGCCTCACCGGGCCCGCTGGAGACTTTTCGCGACGCCGCTCTCTTGCAACACCCAGAGATCCGGCGACTGCAGGCCTTGGGCGAACAGGCGAGTGAAGGCGTCAAGGTACAGCAGGCCAAACTCAGGCCGCAGCTGTATGCGTTCGGGCAGTACGATCTGCATCGTGACGATGCGTTGATAACCGATTCCGACTGGGCATTTGGAATTGGGCTGAGGTACAGCTTTTTTTCGGGTAGCAACCGGCCGCGCCGGATCTCTGCGGCCCGCCATCTGCAATCCCGGGCTGAGTCGGGACTGCGTGAGGCACGCAACCAGGTCACGATTGGCGTGACCAGGGCCTACAACAATCTGGAATCGGCGCGCAAGCAGTTTCTGCTGTTGGACAGCTCCATCGAGCTAGCCAGCGAGAGCCTGCGCTTGCAGGAACTCGCGTTTCGCGAAGGGCAGGTGACTTCATTGGATGTAATCGATGCACAGCTACGGATGGGCGGCGCGATGGTTGAACGCGCGCAGGCGGCCTATCAATACGACGTGGCGCTGGCGCACTTGCTGGAAATAAGCGGCCAGCTTCACCTCTATCAGGAATATTTGCGAAAGGCGGACAAGGTGCTGGCGCAATGAACGAGAACGAGACCATCGCGCAGGCTGCGCAACGTATCAATCCAGTCCGCGCGCGGCGTTTGCTGGGCATTGCGGCGGGCGTGATTGCGCTGACCGCTGTCGTCGCCGGATTGTGGTTGGCATTCCGCGCCCCGGTGGATGTTGTGCAGGGCATGGCCGATGCAGACAGCATCAACGTGTCAACGAAGATCACTGCACGCGTGTCCAGATTGCTGGTCCGTGAAGGCGACAGGGTCGAGGCCGGCGAACTGCTGTTCGAGCTGGACAGTCCCGAGCTCGAGGCCAAACTCGCGCAATCAATCGCGGTGCTGGAGGCGGCGCGAGCGCAGTCTGCCAAAGCGGAGCATGGCGCGCGTGACGAGGAGATCATTGCGGCCGAAGCAAACTGGCGCCGCGCCGTCGCCGGAGCAGATCTCGCTCGCTCCACGTATCGTCGGGTCGAGAGCCTCTACAGCAAAGGGGTGATGACGCGGCAACAGCGCGA
>DDIP01000384.1 GCA_002338605.1 Proteobacteria bacterium UBA1847
CGGCAGCCGCAGAGACAACCGGGAACAGCAGCAGCGCGACGGCCAGGCCGCGCCGCCAGCTAGTTGCTAGTGCGAACGTGAATAACTCCTTCTCCGAATTCGGCGACCAGTCCGGTCGTTAACATGTGCATACGCAGCGCCTCGGCAGGGTCGTCATTGACGCTGCCCAACAATCGCTCGTCGATCAAGGATCTTGCATCATCACTGTATTCAATTTTCCGACCCAGTTCGCGACCGACCCAACCCAGGAATTCGTCGACCGTTCGACCATCGACCTCGATCGCTGGTGATCGCTCCGCAACCCAGTTCCAGGCCTCACCGTATGCGTCGATGCTGAACAGCGCGGGCTGTTGACGGCCGGCAAACTGCAGCTGCTGTCCCCGTTCGGCGACTCGTTGATAATAGCGTCCGGCAACATCAACCCGGCCTTCACGCACGCTGACCTGCAGCACACTGTCATCGACGCCGACAATGAATTGTGTGCCGACATGTGTCACTCGCCCGTAGTCAGTCTCGACGGCAAGCGATCCGGGTTCCGCAACCCTGGCGCCGGCGATCAGGCTCGAGGGAATGGAGTCAAAATAGACCTGGCCCTGGTGCAAATAGACCGTCTTATGGTCGCGAAATTCCACCGTCGTGTTCTCATCCAGCCGCAATGAACCGCCGCTCAGCCAGGCCAGCGCAATTCCCGCGTCTGTGCCCGTTGAGATGGTTTCGCCCAGCTGAATCGTTCGCTGGCTATCGGCCGGGGTCATGATGGACTGGTCGCCGACAAAATAGATTGAGCCAAAACTTTTCTGAATTGACGCGACCAGCACCTGGTTGGCAACGGGCTGTCGCAAACTGTTGAACACGGAAAAAACTGTTACAAGCAGCGTTGCCGCGACGGCAAAATGCAGGATTCTTCGCCTGGATTGCTGTCGTCCTGCCACGCGCTTCCATTCAGCGCGCAATGCCTCTCGCGCTTCAGCGACATGCGCCTCGTCCGGCACAGGTCGCCGCGTGGCTTTACCCAGAAGCTGCTCCAGCGATTTATCGATATCGCTCATGATTGTGATAACTCGTCAGGTTGAAGGTCGAGACCTCCGGAAAGTGTTGCATACACTTCCGAGAACGAACGCTTGGCGCGCGCCAGCAAGGACTGCGTCGCCTCATCGCCACAGTCCAGTTTCCTGGATATTTCCTTGATCGAGTAGCCCTCGACGTATTTCCACTCCAGCACATCGCCGTAGCGCGGCGGCAACCTGTCGAGCGCCACCTGGATCAGGCGAATCAACTCGACACGCCGATATTGCTTCTCAGGGCTCATTTGCTCCGGCACCTGCAGCGAGTCCACGGCCGCGGCGACTTCAGGAAAATCTTCGACCAACACGATGTGCTCCCGGTACCGGCCCTGTTGGGTCAGCCAATCACTGGTCGTGTTTCGACAGATTGCACACAACCAGGTAAACAGCGCCGATTCGGCGCGGTACTTGTGTAAATTCTGGATTGCCCGGGTCAGTGCCATCTGGGCGACTTCCCTGGCTGCATCCGGGTCGTCGGACAACCGCACCAGTGCAAAGCGGTAGAGGCGCGCGAAATTCTCGCTGAAGAATCGCTCAAATGCACGATCGTCACCGGCAAGTAACTGTTTTACAAGCTTTTTGTCGTCAAGATAGACCGCCACGGTGTGCCTCTTTACTGTCTCGACTGTTAGACGTCTTCGGGCAGGAAAATCGGTCGCACGATTGCCATTGTACGCCGCAGGCCGCCTGAGAAAGTCGCGACTTACCGTAAGTGCTGCAAGTGCTCAGTCGACGGCATGTCCGCACGCGGAGCCTGGATGGATTGCCTGTGGAGCAGCAAAAAAACTGAGGCAATAAAAAAGGGCCAGATCCCCGTCGGAATCTGGCCCCCCTGTTCTTCTACAAACAGGACTAGCGCTTCATTGCCTCGAAGAACTGCGCGTTCGTCTTTGTATCCTGCAACTTGCTGAGCAGGAATTCGATCGCGGCGAGTTCGTCCATCGGATGCAGGACCTTGCGAAGCACCCACATCTTCTGCAGTTCATCCGGATCCGTCAGCAGTTCCTCTTTTCGCGTACCCGAACGATTGATGTTGATTGCCGGGAACGTACGCTTTTCAGCAATGCGGCGATCCAGGTGGATCTCCATGTTGCCGGTGCCCTTGAATTCCTCGTAAATGACTTCGTCCATCTTGGAGCCCGTATCAACAAGCGCGGTTGCGAGAATCGTCAGGCTGCCGCCTTCCTCGATATTGCGCGCTGCACCGAAGAATCGTTTCGGCCGATGCAATGCATTGGCATCCACACCACCGGTCAGTACCTTGCCTGATGACGGAACGACCGTATTGTATGCCCTCGCGAGACGTGTGATCGAATCCAGCAGAATGACAACGTCGCGCTTGTGCTCGACCAGGCGCTTGGCTTTTTCGATCACCATGTCGGCGACCTGCACGTGGCGACTGGCGGGTTCATCAAAAGTCGACGAGACCACTTCGCCACGCACCGTACGCGTCATCTCGGTGACTTCCTCGGGGCGCTCGTCAATCAGCAGCACCATCAGGTCAACTTCAGGATTATTGGCCACGATTGCCGAGGCAATATTCTGCAGCAACATCGTCTTACCGGCTTTCGGCGGCGAAACAATCAGGCCGCGCTGGCCTTTACCGATCGGTGCAACCATATCGATGATACGGGCCGTTAAGTCTTCGGTGCTGCCGTTACCCTGTTCCAGCGTCAACCGATCCTTCGGGAACAGCGGCGTCAGGTTCTCAAATAAGACCTTGCTGCGCGCATTTTCCGGCGCGTCGTGGTTAATCTGACCGACCTTCAGCAATGCGAAATAACGCTCGCCTTCTTTCGGCGGGCGAATCAGCCCGGATACTGTGTCACCGGTACGCAGGTTAAAACGGCGAATCTGGCTCGGGCTGACGTATATATCGTCGGGGCCGGCGAGATACGAACTGTCCGACGAACGCAAAAAACCGAAACCGTCCTGCAGAATCTCGAGCACGCCGTCACCGTAAATATCCTCTCCATTCTTGGCGTGCGCCTTCAGAATCGAGAAGATGATGTCCTGCTTGCGGGAACGCGCAAGTCCCTCCACACCCAGTGACTCACCGAGCTCCACCAATGCAGCAGCCGGACGAGTTTTGAGCTCCGTCAGGTTCATGACATTCTTGCTGGCCTCGAGTTGCTCGGGCGGAATGATCTCAAGTGAACCCTCGTCGTCCGGGTACTCATTGTTGGGTGTCGGACGGCGCCGACGGCGACGGTTCGAATTGCCCTTACCTTTGTTGCCGGAGCGGGGCGCGCGGGGTTTCGTTGGAGTAGTTGTATTAGACAAAGATTTTCTCTCAGATGTTGGTGTCGATGAATTCAGCCAGTTGGGACTTTGACATCGCGCCCAATTTTTGCGCCTGGGGTGCGCCGTCTTTGAACAGGATTAGTGTAGGGATACTGCGGATGCCGAATTTTTGTGCGGTGTTCGGGTTTTCATCGACATTCAGTTTGACGACCGCGAGCTTGTCAGCGTATTCGTCGGCGACCTCGTCGAGCAGCGGTGCAATCATCTTGCAGGGTCCGCACCATTCGGCCCAAAAGTCGATCAGTACGGCTTTTTCGTTGTTTGTGACGTCGGCGTCGAAATTGCCGTCCGTGGTGTGCACGATCTTGTCGCTCACTGGCTACATCCTCCAAATGAAGTGGTTGTCTGCGGGTGGTTTTGCTCGCTGTCAGCCCCTCTGACACTCGAACTTGCTTAAAACGGATGACGCTGCCTCAACTATCAGGCACTATGTCGCAGCTTTAATGCCGACTATTTCCGGCTTCTTTCTGGTTTGTAAGGAAAGCGAAACTGGCGGGTGCGACGGGTGTCGCGTCGAATTAAGGCCAATTTGACCGCTTTG
>DDIP01000220.1 GCA_002338605.1 Proteobacteria bacterium UBA1847
CGAACGCCATCGTATCCGGGAAGCCGGCCAAAATTTCACTGTTCAGTTTCGCGACAAATGCGTCCGAGTCACTGGCGTCAACCATTCGACCCCCGGCGAATGCGCTGGAGCCGAACATCCCCATGAAGTAGTTTCGCAATTGCAGTTCCGCGTCTTCCGCGAAGTATGGGTCAAGTCGCTTTACGACAACATCAGCGAACTCCTCCTTGCCCGCAGTAACACTTTGCCCCGGCGGCATCAGGATGAAGGCAAAAATCCAGCCCTGCTCGCCCTTTGGAAGGTAGTCGGCTGGCGGTAACAAGGCCCAGGTCAGTACTGTGGCACCGACAAACAGCCCCCCTATCAGGGACTTGCGCCGGCGGTCCGTGTCGGTCAGTTTCATGATCCGGTTCGCCGTCACATCCCACCATTTGGCGTGCAGGTCGCCCTGGTCGGAATCGCGAACCCATTTCGCGGCCGCTGTCGGAATGACCGTAACGGCGATCAGGAGAGATGCGGTGACTGCCACCGAAATTACCAGTGCCAGATCTGAGAACAGTTGGCCGGAAACGTCCTGGAGGAACATGATCGGAACGAAGATCACGACTGTCGTCGCGGTTGATGCGAGTAACGCACCCCAGACCTGGCTGGCGCCGTGCGCCGCCGCCGTCTCGGCGTCCTCGCCTTTTTCTCGCAAACGAATGATGTTCTCCAGCACAACAATTGCCGCATCGAGCACCATCCCGGTCGCGAATGCGAGTCCGGCGAGCGAAATCATATTGAGCGTGCGACCGGTTGCCTGCATCACCAGGAAGGCCGTGAACAGCGAAATCGGGATTGCCAATGCGACAACCGTGGTCGCACGTAAACGGCGCATGAACCACCAAAGAATAAAAATGGCGAGCCCGATGCCGATCAACAGGTTTGTTCTGAGCATCGCGATCGAATCTTCGATGTAGACTGATTCGTCGTATACCTGTTCGATATGCAGGCCTTCCCGTTTTAGTGGTCCTTCCTCCAGTTCGGCAACGGCTTCTTTTAACTGCTGCATGACTTCAAGAACATTGACGCCCTTTTCAACCTGGGCGTTAAATGCAATCGAGTCGCGGCCGTTTTGCAGCATGAAACCGCTGCTGTCGCGCATTACGACATCAACTGTTGCGATGTCCCGAAGACGTACCGGGTTACCACCGCGCCATGCCAAGACCATTTCGCCATAGTCCGGCAGATCGTACTGTCCGGCATAACGCAAGGTGTACTGGCGCCGGCCCACCTCACTGAAGCCTCCCGACGTATCGGTATGATTCCCGGTAAGAGCGGCCAGCGTTGGAATTTCGATTCCCAGCGCGGCAGCTTCGTAGGGATCGAATGTGATTCGCACCTCATTGTCGCGACCGCCGTAGGCATTCGAATTCGAAATCCCGGGCACGCGTTCGATGCGTGCCTGAATGACCTCGCGCATGAAATCGCTGTAGCTCGCCATCGGACGCGTGTTACTGCTGTCCTGGTGCGTCAGTGAGAACCACGCAATGGCCGAACCGAAACTGTCCTGTCCTGCGAATATTCGTGGTTCGGTAACGTCGGCGGGGTAACGCGAGACCTGGTTCAATCGATTGATGACTTCGATGAGCGAACGTTCCAGGTCAGTCTCGACAGCAAACATCAGGTTAATACTGCCACTGCCGCGCGTTGCTGATGACTCCATTTTCTCGAGCCCGGGCAGACCGCGCAACATGTCCTCCTGCGGCTCAATAATTTCGGACTCGATTTCTTCAGGTGCCGCCGTTCGCCATCCGGTCGTTATCTGGATGAACGAACGTTGCACATCGGGAATCATCTGAATGGGCAGCTTCATCAGACCGATCGTGCCCATTAGCAGCAACATCAGTACTGCCGCGATGACAGCGACAGGATTTGACATTGAAATCTTGGTCAGGCCCATCTGATTCCCCCTTCGCGACCACATCTCAGAGCGCCGCTACTTGAGACTCCTGAGTCGCTCGCGGGTTCGACAAAAAATTGGTCGGGGCGAGAGGATTCGAACCTCCGACCCCCACAACCCCATTGTGGTGCGCTACCAGGCTGCGCTACGCCCCGACCGTGTGCAGGGACCGCGAGCAGGGCTCGCTCCTACAGGGGCGCAATGATACGTCCCGAGGGTGGTCTTGGAAAGCAAGAATTTAGCGTCGCAGGATCTTAAGAACTTGTTCAAGTTCCATTCGTATCTGCTTGATAATCTGTTGGCTTTGTGTGACGTCCGATTTGGCATCGTCGCCAGTGAGACGTTGACGAGCACCGCCGATCGTAAAGCCCTCGTCATAGAGGAGACTTCGAATCTGACGAATGATCAGAACGTCCTGACGCTGATAATAACGACGGTTACCACGTCGCTTTACCGGTTTCAGTTGTGGGAACTCCTGCTCCCAATACCGAAGTACGTGCGGTTTCACGGCACATAGATCGCTAACCTCACCTATCGTGAAATAGCGCTTACCCGGTATTGTAGGAAGTTCGTCGTTATTCCCCGGTTCCAGCATATGCTTCCACTCGGGCCTTTAGTTTTTGTCCTGGTCGGAAGGTCACCACGCGACGCGCGCTAATGGGTATTTCCTGTCCGGTTTTCGGGTTTCTGCCAGGCCGTTCTTTTTTGTCCCGAAGGTCAAAGTTCCCAAAACCGGAAAGTTTGACCTGCTCCCCAACTGCGAGTGATGCACGCAGCTCCTCATAAAACATGTCGACCAGTTCGCGCGCTTCCCTCTTGTTCAAACCGAGTTCATTAAACAAGGACTCGGCCATATCTGCTTTTGTCAGTGCCATCAGGTTTAGTCTCGTAGAACTGCAGCGAATAGATCTTCTAGATTCTTGACGGCTGCGGCCATTGCGACGTCCGCGTCATCGTCAGTAAGGGTGCGCGATGTTTCCTGCAAAATCAAGCCTATTGCGACGCTTTTTCGCCCAGCTTCTATACCCTCACCCTTGTAGATGTCAAATATCCTGACACCTTGAATCAGGTCCGGTGAACTTGCCGCAACCGCATCGACAATGGCGTCAGCAGAAACCGTGTCGTCGACAATGACGGCAATATCGCGTCGAATAGCCGGAAACTTCGAAATCGCGCTTGCACTTGGTGCCGTTGCACGCAAGGTTTTCACGGCATCAAGTTCAAATAAATAGACACCGCGTTTCAGGTCGTAAGTGTTCGCAATCCGCGGATGGAGTTTGCCGAAAACGCCGATGACTTCACCACGGCGAATGATTTGCGCGGCCTGACCCGGCTGCAACGCCGGATGTTCCGTACTCCTGAATTCAATCTTCTCATCACCGCAAGCCAGCGCGAGCAAGGCTTCGACGTCGGCTTTTATGTCAAAGAAATCAACATTTTCGGATGTGCTCGCCCATTGCTCCGGACGCGCGGGACCGGTGACGAGTCCGGCAATGCGGACAACTTCTGTGTGTTCTGCCAGCGTCCCGTGAAATGTCTTGCTAACTTCAAACAGGCGCACGCGGTCTTGCTGGCGCGCCTTGTTTGCTGCCGCAGCGGCGACCATGCCGGGCCACAACGAAGCACGCATAACTGACATTTCCGATGAGATTGGATTGCTCAGGACCAGATCGGATTGCGAGCCTGTAAAGATTTCGTTCGCGCGTTCATCGATAAAACTGTAGGTAATGACTTCCTGGTAATCGCGTGCGACCAGGGTGTCAGCGACTCGTCCGACGTCGACTTCGGTTTCCGTCACCGTTTCCAGTGGCGCCCGGGCAAAAGCGGTTAATTCCGGTATCGAATCGTATCCGTGAATGCGAGCGACCTCCTCGATCAAATCGACCTCGATTTGTATATCGAAACGGTAGGGTGGCGCGAGGACATTCCAACCGTCTTCGGTATCGATGACTTGCATCGATAAACTCGAGAGAATGCGTCGTACTTTCGCATCGTCAATTGTGACGCCGAGCAGACGCGACAATCGATTTCGCCGCAACGCGATTTGCCGTTTCTTTGGCAAATGTTCATCGGCGGATACATCGGTTAGCGGCCCGGCCTCCCCACCCGCAATGTCGAGCAACAGTTGTGTCGCTCTCTCTACGGCTCTTGCCTGCCCGGTGGGATCGACACCACGTTCAAAACGCAGGCTGGCATCGGTATGCATTCCGTAGGATCGAGCACGTCCGGCCATGAAGTCCTGCGGCCAGAAAGCCGCTTCGAAGAAGACGTCCGTGGTTGAATCTGTCACAGCCGTACTCAGACCACCCATAATACCGGCGAGACCGATAGGACCACTGTCATCCGTGACTACCAGGGTATCGTCGTTGAGCTTGAGCTGCCTGTCGTCAAGGAGCGTGACGCTTTCGCCGGCCTTTGCCAGGCGTGGACGGACCGCACCTTGAATTCGGTTGGAATCGTAGGCGTGCAGTGGCTGCCCCAGCTCCAGCATGACGTAGTTCGTTACATCGACGACCGGCGAAATACTCCTCAGCCCTACACGCCGCAGCCGCTCA
>DDIP01000464.1 GCA_002338605.1 Proteobacteria bacterium UBA1847
AGGCATCACGCCTGTCCCTTTTGCGTTCGGGCGCTCCAGACCGCGACGCATGCGGGCGTGATCGGGCCCCGCCCGGCGCGGCCGAAATAATTGGCCGCGGCCCTTTTCATCCTGACGCCGATTGATTAAGAGACGCCCGTTCAGGTCCCCGGAGAGATTCGGGGACTTGTGCATTTCGTCCGAGACGGCGGGTGAGGGGCATCCTTCGTAATTCCTGCCTGAGACGGGAAATGACAATGACTTCCTGGGGTTCGGCCCCGGGGGCGATTGAGCAGGACCCGTAAGGACCCGACTTGTCGGGCACTTGCCCGGCGAAACTGAGCCGGAGGGTCCGCCCTCCATTTCTTGGAGTAAACTCGTGGATAGAGCCCAGAAAGAGAAAGTGGTCGACGAACTCGGCCAGATCTTCGAAAGCTCTGGCGTGGTTGTGGTTGCACACTACGCAGGTCTCACGGTTGCCGAAATGCAGGACCTGCGCGCGAAAATGCGTGACGCGGGCGGGTCAGTGCGCGTTGCCAAGAACAGGCTTGCCAAGATCGCCCTCGAAGGAACGCCGAACGCATCGATTGCCGACCTTCTGACGGGTATGACCGTTCTTGCCTTTTCCGAAGACCCCGTGGCTGCGGCCAAGGTTGTCGTCGAATACGCCAAGTCCAAAGACAAACTTGTCATTCTGGGCGGTGCGATGGGCGGAACGGCGCTGGATACCGATGGTGTGAAAGCCGTCGCCAAGATGCCCAGCCGCGAGGAGCTTATCGCTTCCATCGTCGGTTGCATCGCGGCGCCTGCCGCCAACATCGCCGGTGCCATTGGCGCACCTGCTTCGAACATCGCGTCGATCCTGTCCACAATCGAGGACAGGGCGGCTGCCTAAAGCAACTTTGGGCCTGCGGGCGGCACCATTGCCCGTTGGAACACATCTGAAAGAAACGGAAACAGTAAAATGGCTGATCTGAAGAAACTTGCCGAAGAGATCGTGGGTCTGACCCTTCTCGAAGCTGTAGAACTGAAAAACATCCTGAAAGACGAATATGGCATCGAGCCTGCCGCCGGTGCTGCTGTAGCAGTCGCTGGTCCGGCTGTTGCCGCCGAAGCTGCGGAAGAAAAAACCGAATTCGACGTGATCCTCGTTGAAGCCGGCGCGCAGAAAATCAACGTCATCAAGGAAGTCCGTGCGATCACCGGTCTTGGCCTGAAAGAAGCCAAAGACCTGGTTGAAGCCGGTGGCAAAGCTGTCAAGGAACAGGCTTCCAAAGCCGAAGCCGAAGACATCAAGGCGAAACTTGAAGCCGCTGGCGCCAAGGTTGAACTGAAGTAATCCGCAGCAGGCTTTGGCCTGCCGGATTTGAAAAAACGGCTGGATCCGCGCAATCGCGGGTCCGGCTTCTTGTGTCTCTCAGGGTGGCGTGCCTTTACGCCACGACATCCTGACAGGCACGAGCCCTTCGGAAGCGCGGAACTGGGAAGCCGCGCAAGCATTGAAGGGGACGTCCTCGCAAGGCAGAACCCGCGTTCCCCGCCGCTGGTTCCTGCGTGCAGAAAAAGGTGAGACTACACATGGCGCAGACCCATTCCGGCCACAAGCGTATCCGCAAATTTTATGGCAGCATCCGCGAAGTTGCGGCAATGCCAAACCTGATTGAAGTTCAAAAGAGCAGCTATGATCTGTTCCTGAATTCCGGCGATGCCCCCACCCATACCGATGGCGAAGGGCTGAACGCGGTTTTCCAGTCGGTATTCCCGATCAAGGATTTCAACGAAACGGCGATTCTGGAATTCGTGAAATACGAACTCGACCCGCCGAAATACGATGTTGAAGAATGCCAGCAGCGCGACATGACCTATGGCGCCCCGCTGCGCGTGACCCTGCGCCTGATCGTGTTTGAAATTGATGAGGATACGGGCAACAAATCGGTCAAGGACATCAAGGAACAAGACGTTTACATGGGCGACATGCCCCTGATGACCGGCAATGGCACATTCGTTGTGAACGGGACAGAGCGTGTTATCGTTTCCCAGATGCACCGCAGCCCCGGCGTGTTCTTCGACCATGACCGCGGCAAGACCCATTCCAGCGGCAAATTGCTGTTCACCAGCCGCATCATCCCCTATCGCGGCAGCTGGCTCGATTTTGAATTCGACGCCAAAGACCTTGTCTTCGCGCGCATCGACCGCCGCCGCAAACTGCCTGTAACCACCCTGCTTTATGCGCTGGGGCTGGACCAGGAAGGCATTATGAATGCCTATTACGACACGGTAAACTTCCGCCAGATCAAGAAAAAAGGCTGGGCGACCAAGTTCTTCCCGGAACGGTTCCGCGGCCAGAAGCCTGCTTTTGACATCGTCGATGCCAAAACCGGCAAGGTTGTGGCCGAAGCCAACAAGAAGATGACCCCGCGAGATGTGAAAAAACTCGTCGACGCCGGTGATGTTGCCGAAATCCTCGTGCCGTTTGATGCGCTGATCGGCCGTTTCGCGGCCAAAGACATGATCAACGAAAAAACCGGCGAGATCTGGGTCGAAGCCGGTGACGAGCTGACATGGGAGCTTGGCAAAGACGGTGAAGTGACCGGCGGCACGCTGAAAACCCTGCTCGATAACGGCGTGACCGATATTCCGGTGCTGGATATCGACGGCGTGAATGTGGGCGCTTACATGCGCAACACCATGCAGGTGGATAAGAACCTGAACCGCGAAACCGCCCTGCTCGACATTTATCGTGTCATGCGCCCGGGCGAGCCGCCGACCATTGAAGCGGCAAGCCAGATGTTCTACGGGCTGTTCTTTGACAGCGAGCGTTATGATCTGTCGGCCGTTGGCCGCGTGAAGATGAACATGCGCCTGGCGCTTGATGCACCCGACACCATGCGCACGCTGCGCAATGACGATATTATCGCCGTGATCCGCGCGCTGGTTGATCTGCGCGACGGCAAGGGCGAGATCGACGACATCGACAACCTCGGCAACCGCCGGGTGCGCT
>DDIP01000448.1:0-4874 GCA_002338605.1 Proteobacteria bacterium UBA1847
ATTGCCATGGGCACGGGTACCGATGTCGCCATGGAAAGCGCCGGTGTCACACTCGTGCGCGGTGACCTGATGGGTGTCGCCAAGGCACGCATGCTGAGCCGGGCAACGATGCGCAACATTCGCCAGAACCTGTTCTTTGCATTTGCGTACAACACAGCAGGTGTCCCGATTGCGGCCGGCGTTCTGTACCCGGTCTTCGGATCGCTGCTGAGCCCAATGATCGCGGCGGCGGCGATGAGCTTGAGTTCTGTTTCGGTGATCGGCAACGCGCTTCGGTTGCGCCGATTGAAGCTTTGATGACTGACAAAGATTACTGGGAGCGTCATGCGCGCAACTACGATGTTTCACTGCGTCGGGTGCTGGGTCGGCCGCTGCCGCGAATGTTGCAATTGGCCAGTGAGGCGGTTCGCGGCAAGGAAAAAGTGCTCGAAGTCGCGGCGGGCACAGGCATTGTTACCTCGGCCATTGCTCAAACAAGCCATTCAGTCATTGCTACGGACTATGCGGCGGCCATGGTCGAAATGCTGGCGCGACAAATTAGGGAAGCGGGGCTCGAGAACGTGACGTGCGAGCAAGCCGACATTTACGCGCTTTCGTACCAGGCTGGCGAGTTCGATGCGATCGTCGCCGCCAACGTGTTACATCTGTTGCCGGACCTCCCGGAAGCCCTGCTTGCACTTCGGAAGGTGGCGGCACCTGGCGCTATCCTGGTGGCCCCGACGTTCTGTCACGATGAAACAAAGATGTCCTGGCTGGTTTCACGCCTGCTTGCACTTAGCGGTTTTCCGGGGCATCGCCGGTTCACCGCGCAGTCGCTCTTCGATGTCCTTGAGCAGAACGGCGTAAGGGTTTCGACGTTCGAATTGCTCCCGGGTCTTATTCCAGTCGGATTTGTGGTCGGCAATTTCGAGTGACCGGCACAGCTGCAAATAGTGGCAGAACCTGTATGCCTTGACTCCCCCTCAGGGTCGTGACAACATATCAACACCTATTCATATGTTAGTACTATGAAGACGAAGCGCCAACCCACCGTCAGTATCGGATCTGAGGACGCCATTGTTCAGTTGGCCGATCTCTTTCGACTAATGGGTGATCCGACCCGCCTGCGGATCATTCTCACTTGCCTGGACGTTCCAATCAGTGTGGGCGATATCGCCGCACGATTGGACTTGTCACCATCACTGGTAAGCCATCACCTGCGGTTGTTGAAGGCCGCGCGGGTCTTGCGAGGCGAGCGCCGCGGTAAGCAGATCTTCTACTCCGCTTTGGATGCCCACATTCGCTGCGTGATCGATGACATGGTAGCCCACGTTGGTGAGCCGCTCGATATCGAGGAGGCGGAGTGATGCCGGGTTGCAACGACTGCGCCGGAGAGAACGTCGACCAAAGAGCATCGGATCCGATATTCCGGCGCGTGCTGTGGATCGCGTTGGTCGCGAATTTCACGATGTTTGTCGTCGAAATGGTGGCCAGCCAACTGGGGGATTCTCTATCGCTGCAGGCCGATGCGCTCGACTTTTTCGGTGATTCTGCCAATTACGCGATCAGTTTGTTTGTCGTCGGCATGGCGCTGAGTGTTCGTGCGAAAGCGTCGCTTGTTAAAGGGGCCAGCATGGCCTTATTTGGTTCGTGGGTGGTCGGCGGCGCCGTGTATCGAGCGTTCACCGACAGCGCGCCCGACCCGGCCACCATGAGCGCTATCGCATTATTGGCGTTGCTTGTTAACGTAGCAGTTGCCGGCATGTTGTATCGGTTTCGCGACGGTGACAGTAACCGGCAATCCATCTGGTTGTGCAGTCGCAACGATGCGATTGGCAATGTCGCTGTGATGCTTGCCGCGGCGGGTGTCTTCGCCAGCGGATCGCGCTGGCCCGATCTCATCGTCGCTGCAATTATCGCGGCGTTGAACATCGGCGCCGCACTGCGGGTGCTGCGTCTGGCCACGGCCGAATTGCGTACTGCAGACGATGAATGTGAACTCAATCCTCCCCTTACCACGAAAACCGAGGTAGTATAGCCGCGCTATGAGATCCTTTTGGTGTATATCCGTCATGATTTCCGTGCTCTTCGTGAGCCTGGAAGCGACCGCTGATGTGGTAACGGACGGTGTGCCGCACGGCGATGACGTTGCTCATCAGTCAGAATTTGGTCATCCACTCGAGGACCATGACGGTAGCGTGCCTGATACAGAGCTTGATGGTGATCACTGCCAGCACTGCTGTCACGGCCACAGTTCAACCATCACCTCACAGCCAGCCGCATTCATCGCGGCCATGATCGCCGGCGCCCGTCGTGTCGATAATCTAGTCGACGTACGGAATTTCGGCCAAGCCCCTCCGACACCTCCCCCTAACGCCTAAATCTTTTTCCCTGCTTTAGAACCGTGCGTGCCGAACACAGCTTCGCATGCACACCGATGTATTGCATCCGGAAGATGATTTATGCGAAATCCACACCGTGGGCTGCTCCCGTTATTGGGCGGTCTGATATTGATACCATGGGCGGCGCAAGCCGCTGACCCTGACGCGATTGGCGCGAGACGTGCCGATCCTGAACTGATCCGTTTTGTGCAAACGGTGGTCGAGACCAATCCGCGCGTGCAGGCGGCACGAGCTGCGCTGGATGCCAGTGGCTCGTTCAGGGACGCGGCATCGCGCCCTTTGTACAACCCCGAACTCAGTCTCGATGCCGAAAATACGGATGTCGAAACGCGCTCGATCGGTATCAGCCAAACGCTCGATTGGGGCGGCAAACGCAAGGCCCGCACCGCGGTGGCGGAGTCGGATCGACTGGTGGTAGAGGCCGAGTACCTGGCCGCACGCTGGGCAGTGACCGTAGAGCTTTTGGATGGTCTGGCCCAGCACCAGACCGGCCTTGAGCGCGATGCGCTGGCCGAATCACGCCGGCAGCTGATGCAGGATTTCGCGGATCTGGCGCAACGTCGCTTCGATGCCGGTGATTTGAATCAGGTCGAATTTGCGCTGGCAAAACTGGCGTCTACCGATGCGCGCATTCAAAAAGCAACGGCCGGTGCCGGCCTGGCCGAGGCTCGACAGGCGGTCCGCAATCTTACACCCCGCTCAGCGGCAACAGAGTGGCCGGCATTACCCGCGGCGCTGCCGAAGCTGCCTCAATCCGCATCCGATCCCCAAACATTGGTACTCGCACTACCCGAGGTGTTAGCCGTACGGCGTCAGGTCGAGTCGGCCGACGCGGTGGTTGAGCTTCGCCGACGCGAGCGACGACCCGACCCAACCATCAGTTTGGCGGGCGGTCGTGAGGACGGCGAGAATCTGGTCGGCGTGAACGTGACGGTGCCACTCTTTATCCGTAATAGCTTCAGCCATGAGGTGAGCGCCGCGATGGCAGAGCGCTCTCAGGCCCAACAAATTGCCGACGATGTGATGCAACGCGCCTACGCACGACTCATCAGTGCTGCCGAGCGCTATGAATTGTCGCGCGGTGCCTGGGGCGACTGGCAACTTACCGGCGAGACCAGTTTGGCCAGTCAAACCGAACAGCTGCAAAAACTGTGGGAGGCCGGCGAGCTCAGCACCACCGACTACCTCGTGCAGCTGCGCCAAACACTTGATGTTCAGGAAAGCGCACTCGATCTGCGCGAAGCGCTATGGCGCGCCTGGTTTGAGTGGCTTTGGGCCTCGGGGCAGGTTGATGCATGGCTCGGCCAGGGAGCCTACCAATGAACAGAAACAACCCGAACAGACGCAAGAATCCAATGGAGAAAGTCTCGATGAACACCCTAAAACTATGGGCGCTGTGTCTGTGTTTGACACTGACCTCGCCGGTGTATGCCCAGGAGAAAGAGCACGATGATCACGAGGGCGAAGAAAACAGTGCGATTGAAATGACCGCCGACGAGCAGCGCTCCGCAGGTATCGTGGTCGAGCCGATCACCGAGCGGTCCTTGAGCGAAACGATTCGCGTTCCTGGTGAAGTCATGATTAACGCTTATCGCTCAACGCGGGTAACTCCGCGCATTACTGCGCAGGTTGTCGCACGACACGTTCGGCTCGGCGAGGAAGTCAAAATTGGGCAGCCACTTGTGACGCTTTCGAGCGTGGAGATGGCGACCGCCCAGGGCGCACTGATCGTTGCCGATCGAGAGTGGCAACGGGTCAAGAGTCTCGGAAAGCAAACGGTATCCGAGCGCCGCTATACCGAAGCCCAGGTGGCCCAACAACAGGCATTGGCTGCCGTCATCGCCTACGGTATGACGGATACACAAGCTGCGGCACTGGTGAAAACCGGTGATGCGAGCAAAGCCACCGGCGCGTTTGATTTGCTGGCGCCGCAAGCCGGCACCGTCCTGCAGGACAATTTCATCGTTGGCGAACTGATCGAACCGGGTCGTGTCCTCATCGACATTAGTGACGAGTCCGTCATGTGGGTGGAGGCACAAACGGTGCCGAGTGGCCTGGTGAGATTCGACACTGGCACCGAGGCCCGAGTAAGTCTCGACGGCCAGAACTGGCTGTCCGGCACCCTTATTCAGCGCCACCACCAGCTCAATGAAACGACGCGCACGCAAGGATTACGAATCGAGGTGGAGAACGTCGATGATCGTTTGCACCCGGGGCAGTTTGTCGAGGTAGAAATCGTCACCGGTAAACGTGCACCCGTACTCGCGATACCGAGTGCCGCCGTCACCATGATCGAGGGTACTGCCACGGTGTTCAAACTTGAAGGTGACAACGAGTTTCACGCCGAGACGATTGATACCGGTCCGACGATGGGTGACTGGATCGAGGTGCGCGGTGGATTGGCGGCGGGCGACACAGTCGCGATCGCAGGCGTATTTCACCTGAAATCGTTAATGCTTAAGTCTTCGCTTGGCGAAGGCCATGCGCACTAGG
>DDIP01000448.1:4968-5318 GCA_002338605.1 Proteobacteria bacterium UBA1847
CGAAGGCCATGCGCACTAGGGGATTCACATGTTAGAGAAACTCGTCGAAGCGTCGTTACGCTACAAATTCCTGGTGCTGATCATTTTCGGTGTGGTGGCCTTTCTTGGTTACCGCGCCGTCGTCAGCGTGCCCATTGATGCCTTTCCGGACGTCACGCCGGCACAGGTCAATATCTACACCGAGTCGCCGGGCCTCGCGGCTGAAGACGTTGAGCAACTGCTCACGTTCCAGATTGAATCCGGAATGGCGGGTCTGCCCAAGGTGCAGCAGATTCGCTCCGTGAGCCTGTTCGGTCTGTCCTACGTCGCGGTCTATTTTGAAGACGATATGGATACCTACTTCGCCCGCC
>DDIP01000142.1:0-2403 GCA_002338605.1 Proteobacteria bacterium UBA1847
CCCATCCCGCCGATCACGCCTACCACTGTGTCTTTTACAGCCATCGCTCATCGCTCAACTGGATCGCGGCGAATATCTTACACTGCCCGCGCTAGCTGGCGATGGATTTGAGCGTTCCGTCTTCGGCAATCATTTTCTGTGAGGAATCCAGGTCAACCTGGTTGCGCCCGGCGCGCTTGGAACGATACAACGCCCGATCCGCGCGGATAATCGTATCTGAAAGGCAAGTGTCCTTCGCCGAGATCGCGGCGACTCCGAAACTGGCGGTCATTTTTACAGCGACACCATTCACCGTTATTTTTTCAGCCTCGATTTTTGCGCGCAGGCGATCCGCGATTTCGAGCGCTCTTTCAAGCGGGGTTCCTGGCAGAATCAACGCAAATTCCTCGCCGCCAACGCGGGCCAGGATGTCTTCCGCACGCCGACCCTCGATCAGCAGTCTTGAAAAATGCACCAGCGCTTCGTCTCCGCAGGCGTGACCGAAGTCGTCATTAATGGTCTTGAAGCGATCGATGTCTGTCATAACGACCGACACGGGTCGACCCGTCCGCCGCGAGCCTGCGTACGCCTGTGCACCCTGCTCGCCAAGACCACGACGGTTGAGGACGCCGGTCAGTTGGTCACGAATCGCGATCTCCCTCATGTCGATGGAGATATCCGATGCCAGCATGAAAACCACGAACATTCCCGTTGCCATGTAACCCGCGGGCAAGGTCATGAAATTGAAGTTCAGGTACAGCGCCTGGTAAGTGACGTCACCTGCCGAGCCCTGCATTGCGGCCATACCGGCAGCAATTCCCTGTGAGATACCAAACAGGACCAGGCTGGTCGCAGCCGCCCATTCCGCAGGGCGAGGTGCATCGCGATGCCTCAGGACCATGACAGCAGACAAAAACAAGCCTATACACGCAGCCGCAGGAATCAGTGCTGTCCGGAGCCCCACGTTGTGATCGATGACGGTCGCCCAGGCAACGGCGGCGTACACGAGGCCGGCATAGGGCCAGAGATTATCGGGCAGATACTGGCAGCGTGTTCGCTGGCAATGGCCGCGAATACCCAGTGTGATTACGGCGAGCGCGAACGCATTGACGGTCAGCCAGTAAGCCTCGAAGCTCGGGAATGCGTTGGGCTTAAGATTTAGAATCCATTGCAGCGTTGCCGCGAGAAAGGCGACGGACCAGCTCAGGGCATACTTCTTCCTGCCCATAGTTTTCCAGGCGATAAAGAAAATCGCTGACAACGTGGCACTTGCCAGCATCATCGCGACTATTATGTAGTGCACCTGTGACGTCATTTGGGGTCGGAGTCTGGCCGTCTGGGTATTGAAACCATTGTGCATCGCGGTGCACAGTGATGAGTTGACACAGCGCACATAACGACAACGAACAAGCGGAGCAAAGCATGAAACCCCTGCCCCCGAGTGAATGGGACCCGTCATTGCAACACATTATCGATGAAATGCAGGGACGGCCCATCAACCTTCACTGCCTGCTTGCCAATCACCCGGCCCTGCTGAAAGCTTGGTGGGCCTATCGCATGTATGCCGTCCATGGCGGCTCGCTCGAGCTGCGTGAGACCGAGATTATGATTCTTCGGGTCGCCGTACACATGCAGGCGTGGTACGAATGGGCTGCACACGTTGATCGCGGCCTGGCGGCCGGCCTTACTCTGGACGAGATCGAAAAAGTGGCACAGGGACCCGCCGCAAAAGGCTGGCATGCCGGCGACGTGGCCTTGCTCACCGCTGTCGACACGTTGATCCGGGATCGTTGTCTGCCCGAGCCGATACGGGACGAATTGCAACAGCATTTTTCCGATCACCAGATCTTGGACATCATCGCGATTCAGGGTATGTACGTGACGATCGCCTGCATGATTGGCACGTGGGATATCCCCATCGACGATGAGCTTGGCGCTCGCCTCCCGAAAACGGTAACCCCGGAGTCATTTCAGGCACTGGTTTCAGCGGCGAACAGTCACTGATTTTATTTGCGCATAAACCTCGTCACCCGTTTTAAGGCCCAGCACGCGGGACGAACGGCGCGTAATTCGGGCCACCAGGCAATCGCCGCCCAGTTGCAGTCTGATGAGGTCGGCGGCGGAGTTTTCCGCGTCTATGGCTACAATCCTGCACGGCAAGATATTCAGGATCGTGCTTGATTCGGCTCGTGTCCGACTCAGACTGACGTCGCTGGCGCTTACCCTGAGGCGCAACGGCGACGATTCGAATGAGCCCGGTACCCAGAGTCGACCTCCTGAAAACTGGAATGCCGTCAAATTGAATTCCCTGTCGTATTCAACAGGCTGTCCCTCGATGATCGCACCCGCGTTTCGGCCACCGAGCTGCGGCAGGTCGGTCCGCGACAACACCTGGTGCAACTCACCCTCAGCAACGAGCCTGGA
>DDIP01000142.1:2510-2642 GCA_002338605.1 Proteobacteria bacterium UBA1847
AGCCTGCCATTGTCGAGTAACAGCAAGTAATCGCTGAGTCGGCATATTTCATCGATATTATGGCTGACGTATATGATCGGCACCGCCGACTCGGCGTGCAGGCGATCGAGGTAAGGCAGCACATCGTTGCGA
>DDIP01000381.1:0-21672 GCA_002338605.1 Proteobacteria bacterium UBA1847
CGCGTCAATATACGGCAGCATTTTCTCAACAACGTGGCGCCGCTCCGGAAGCGCCAACTGAGGATTCAGGTAGCGCTCAAGTTCCGTGAGGAAATACGGCTGCTGGTAAGCCTGGCGACCAACCATCGCACCGTCCACGCGCGTAAGAACATTGTCAATCTGCTCAATATTACTGAGGCCACCATTGATGACGATGTCGAGTTCAGGGAAATCCTGCTTCAGGCGGTAGACGCGATCGTAATTCAGAGGTGGAACACTGCGGTTTTCTTTCGGGCTCAGGCCGTCGAGGATCGCGATGCGCGCGTGCACGATGAATCGCTGACAACCGGCATCGACCAGTCGCTCAACGAAAGCGGCGAGGAACTCGTAATTGTCCTTGTCGTCGATCCCGATTCGCGTCTTTACCGTAACAGGCACATCGGTCTCGGCAACCATCGCCCGGTAGCAATCGGCAACGATATCTGGCTGTGCCATCAGGCAGGCACCAAACTGGCCGCTTTGCACCTTGTCGCTCGGGCAGCCGACATTGATGTTGATTTCGTCGTAACCGTAAGCAACCGCCTTTCGCGTCGCACTCGCCATCAACGCCGGGTCACTGCCACCGAGCTGCAATGCAATCGGATGTTCGGATGCGTCAAAACGCAGGAATCGATCCGTATCACCGTGATGGACAGCGGCAGCCGTGACCATTTCCGTATAGAGAGAGATCGACGGGCTTAGATGCCGCATGAAGTAACGGCAGTGTCGGTCCGTCCAGTCCATCATGGGTGCAACCGAGATTTTTGACATACGGCTCATCATTGAATGCGGTGTTACTTCCGGGTGTTTTCGGACCGACAGTGTAAACGGCATCGATTTCGCCGTCCTGCCGAATCCTGTGCATTCAATATTCAAATACTTTATAGATTATATTTATATTTAACTATTTGTTATTTCTTTATATTTTTATATTATTGCCTATTTTTCTATAGTTCTATAGAATATCTCCGCATGCAAAAAGCGAACCCGGAAAAGTACACACGGCAACGGCAGGCGGCCATTCGCGCCGCGGCCGCGGTGTTTGCCGAAAAAGGCTTTCACGGAGCGTGCACCAAGGACATCGCTGAGCGCATGGGTATCAAGCAAGGCAGCCTGTACTACTACTTCGATTCGAAAGAAGAAGCGCTGGGCGAGGTTTGCCTGTTCGGCATTCGCGACTATGTCGAACACATGGATGGCATTGCGAGCAGCGGGCAAAGCTTCGAGGCAAAACTTACGGCGACAGTGACGTCGCACCTCAGCAGCTACCGTGAGCGAAATGAGGCATTAAAAGTCTATAACGACGAGCGTTTGTATCTCCCGGAGGCACGTCGCCGGCGACTGAAAAAGCTCGGCAGTCGCTATCGCCAGCAACTGGAGAATATTTTTGACGATGCGAAGAAGTCCGGCACCGTTCGCGACACTATCGACAGCCGTTTTGCGGCCCAGGCTGTCATTGGAATGTGCAACGCCTGGGGCGACCTGATCGTTCGTGACCCGGATCTCGACTTGTTCAAGGTCATACAGAATTGTACCGACCTCCTGATTAACGGTTTTACTGACACGAAGAACACTGAATCTCAAAGGAACTGAAGTGACCAAGCAAAAAGCAACCAATGTGACGTGGCACGACGGCGAAATCTCGCGTGAGGACCGCTACAGCATTCTTCACCAGCGCGGCGCGACCATCTGGTTTACCGGACTTTCGGGAAGCGGAAAAAGTACGATCGCCGTTGCGCTCGAACAGGCGCTTTACAAGATCGGCAAGCTGTCCTACCGACTCGATGGCGATAACGTTCGACTTGGCATTAACAAGAACCTCGGCTTCTCAGAGGAAGATCGCAAGGAAAACATTCGCCGTATTGGCGAAGTCGCAAAGCTGTTTGGCGATGCCGGAGTTATTTCGCTGTCGAGCTTCATCAGTCCGTACAAAGACGATCGGGACGAAGTTCGCGAGCTGCATGAAAAAGCCGGGCTCAACTTCATTGAAGTGTTTGTTGATTGTTCCCTGGCCGAAGCGGAGAAGCGCGATCCGAAGGGACTGTACAAGAAGGCGCGCGCGGGCGAAATCAAGAACTTCACCGGTATTGACGACCCGTACCAGGCACCCGTCAATCCTGAAATCCATCTGAAGACGGATGTCATGACGGTCGAAGAGGAAGTCAAAATTATTCTTGACCACCTGCACACGAACGGATTGATTCTGCAGCCGCAATTCACCCGTGCTGACGAAATTACACAATCAGCTGCGCTGTAGGAGAGAAATATGATCAAGCCTCATGGGGCGGATTCCCTGAACCCGCTGTTGGTAACCGATCCTGCCGAGCACAAGCGCCTGGTCGCGGAAGCCGCCACCCTGCCCTCTGTGCTGCTGTCTTCAGCCGCGGCTGCAAATGCCGTTATGCTGGGCGGCGGCTACTTTACGCCGCTGACAGGCTACATGAATGTTGCCGATGCGCTGAGCGTTGCAGAACAAATGCGGACGACCGACGGCTTGTTCTGGCCGGTTCCGATCCTTAACCTGATTGACGACCCGTCAGGTATTGCCAGCGGTTCCCGTATCGCGCTGCGCGATCCGAACGTGAGCGGCGAACCGATTATTGCCATCATGGACGTTGCGGCCATCGAAACACTGTCTTTTGATCAAAAAGCGCGAATCACGCAGCAGGTTTTTGGCACGCTTGACGCAGCCCATCCGGGTGTCGCCGTGTTCCAGGCGCAGGGCAATCATTGCGTCTCCGGCGCTATCCAGGTTATTAACCTGAGCTACTTCGAAACGGAATTTCCTGGCACGTTCCAGACGGCGGTGCAGATTCGTGAGGACATCGCGGCACGTGGTTGGGAAAAAGTCGTTGCATTCCAGACACGAAACCCGATGCACCTTGCACACGAGGAACTCTGCCGGATGGCGATGGAAAGGCTGGACGCCGATGGCATCGTGATCCACATGCTGCTCGGCAAGCTTAAGGCTGGCGATATTCCGGCGGATGTGCGGGACGCCTGTATTCGGAAAATGGTGGACGTGTATTTCCCGGCGAACAGTGTGCTGGTTTCAGGTTACGGTTTCGACATGCTCTATGCCGGTCCACGTGAGGCAGTGCTGCATGCTGTGTTTCGACAGAACATGGGTGCTACGCACCTGATCGTCGGACGCGATCATGCGGGCGTCGGCGACTACTATGGCCCCTTTGATGCGCAGGCGATCTTTGACGAAGTACCGGAGGGTTCCCTGGAAATCGAGATCTTCAGTGCTGATCATACAGCCTGGTCCAAAAAGCTGAACAAGGTTGTGATGATGCGGGAAGCACCTGATCACACGCCTGAAGACTACGTCTTTCTGTCCGGCACCAGGGTTCGCGAGATGCTCGGCGCTGGTATCGCACCGCCGCCCGAATTCTCCCGTCCCGAGGTTGCGCAAATCCTGATGGATCATTACCGGGCGGAAGCAGGCAGCCTGTCGGCATAAGAAACTTGTTGGCCGCAGGAGGGTCCTAGCCAGTACATGATTCCCGGATCCCTGCTTTTCATATCGATGCTCGCCGCTTCAGGCGGCGACGTCATCCATGCCCAACAGGAGGTTGCGGGGGCCACACTCACAATTGAAATTCGGCAGCCAGTCGATGATGAGAAGGCCGAAAAACTTATCGAATGGCTCTGCGATACCGCGCGGCTTGTCAACCAGGCCTACGGTCGTTTCCCGAATCCAGCACCGCGCATCGTCGTGATTCCGTCGGCACGCAACAGTCGAGATGGTGACAAGGCCGTGATTTTCGGTCGTGTTACGAGGCGAGGACAGGAAACGGTCGAATTGTTTATCAACGCCGATCGCCCGATCGATGAATTCTACAGTGACTGGACCGCGACGCACGAATTCAGCCACCTGATGCTGCCACTATTGTCACAGCGTTATCGCTGGATCTCCGAAGGCTTCGCCAGTTACTACCAAAACATCCTGATGTCACGATCCGGGCGCTACACACCGGAGCTTGCCTGGCAGCACATCGGCGACGGCTTCGGCCGCGGCGAAGCATCGCGGCCCGAACTGACCCTTAACGAGGCAGCGACGAGCGGTATTCGCGACGCGCGAATGAAGATCTACTGGAGCGGTGCCGCGATCGCCCTGCTCGCCGATATCCAATTGCGGCAACGATCCGAGGGCAGGCAATCGCTCGACAGCGTCCTCGGACAACTGCAGCAATGTTGCCTGCCGTCGTCCCGGCGTTGGTCCGGCGTTCGTCTCTTTGAAAAACTCGACTCGTTTCTGGACAAGCCGGTCTTTATGCCCTTGTACCGGCAGTTCGCCGATACGCGGGGCTTTCCGGACATGCAACCCGTGTTACAAAGTCTCGGCATTCGACTCGGATCAATAGAGGCTGCGCTCGACAATCAACAGCCTTTGTCTTCGATTCGTCGCGCAATCGACCACTCGATCGAATAAAGCGCGCAAGCAGGGCTAATCCCGTTTCCAGACTTCCACAGTCTCGCCTGTTGCCTCTTCGACAATAATCTCACCAATCTTGCAGGGCGCCTGGCCTCCTGTATCGTCGCAGGACCTCAGGTTCTCGAGTCGCTGCCGGTGACTCTCGCTAATCGCTGCCCTACGGGACGCTACGTCGGCAGGCACACGCCAGCCCGCGGAGTTTTCCAGCGCCGCGTTAATCTCATCGCGGCTCTGGTAAGCTTTCGTCTCAACGGCTGATGGCGCGCAGCCTGATTTTTGCCGATTGACGATGATCTGCTCGTTGTCATCTTTCATCGCGATCAGCTGCTGCAGTGCGTACTCACAATCCGCGCGACTGACAAACTGCAGTTCAAATTGTTGTTCCTGGCAAACCGTCTTGCCGACCGGCGCGACACATTCCGCCAGGGTCAGAATAAAAATTTGTATCCATGCTGTTTCCATCACATTTCTCCAAATTTAGTTTGCTGCGGGTTTCTGCTTATCCCTGTTGTCCGCGTAGAACATCGGCCCGCCACGGGACACCGGAAATCCGTAGCCATATACGTATACGACATCAATATCGCTCGAGCGTTGCGCAATTCCCTCGTCAAGAATCTTGCGCCCTTCGTCGACCAGGGCCGAGATCAGGCGGTCGACGATTTCCTCGTCCGTAATTGAGCGCCGCTCAACGCCGAGATTTTCGGCTGCAATTTCAATCAGTCCGTCGACGGCAGGGTCCGGAATAGCGCGTCGATTCTCATCGTAGGCGTAAAACCCGGCGCCCGATTTCTGACCCATGCGGCCCAGCTCGACGAGCAGGTCCGGGATGCGATAAGTCTTCGGGTCGCCCTTTTCCTCGTCCGACAGCGCCTGGCGGGCCTTGTAGCCCACGTCGAGCCCGGCCAGGTCAAACACACGCAAGGGCCCCATCGCCATACCCCAGGATTCCATCGCGTTGTCAATCTGCTCGGGAGACGCTCCCTCCAGCAGCAATAACTGTGCCGTGTCGCCATACGGCCCCAACATTCGATTGCCAATAAAGCCATAACAGACACCGGAAACCACCGGAATCTTGCCGATCTTCTTTGCCAGCCCCATCACCGTCGCGAGAACGTCGTCGGCAGTTTTTGCGCCTCTCACGACTTCCAGCAGCTTCATGATGTGGGCAGGGCTGAAAAAATGCATACCGATCACGTCTTGCGGTCGACTCGTCGCAGCCGCGATCAGGTCGACATCCTGGTACGAGGTGTTGGTCGCAAGAATTGCGCCGGACTTGCAAACGTCGTCAAGCTTTCTGAAGATCGTCTTCTTCAGTTCCGGGTCTTCGAATACAGCCTCGATAACAAGGTCGACCTCGGCCAGCGACGCGTAGTCCGTCGAACCTCTTATTCGCGCGCGGCACGCGCCTGCATCGCTTTCACTGAGTTTTCCGCGCTTGACGCTGCCGGCGTAGTTGCGCTCGACGATCGCAAGACCGCGCTTGAGCGCCTCATCGTCGATTTCAACCAGGGTCACGGTGAAGCCGGCGTTGGCAAAACTCATGGCGATGCCACCGCCCATTGTGCCGCCGCCGATTATGCCGACTGTGGCGATCGGTCTTTGCGGCGTATCCTTCGGAAGCCCTTCGACTTTCGCTGCGTTTCGCTCGGCGAAAAAGATGTGGCGCATGGCCGCCGACTGTGGGCTTTCCATGCACTTCATGAACAACTCGCGCTCTTTTGCCATACCCTTCTTGAACGACTTTGTCGCGCCGATCTCGACGCAAGTCACGATATGCCCTGGCGCGATCTGCCCGCGGGCGCGTTTGGCAAGCTCCGAGCGCCAGGCATCAAAGATACCGGGGTCAAACTCCGGCACCGGCTGCTCGCTGCTGCGGCGAACCGGTGCGTCGCTCGCAACGAGCTCACGAGCCCAGGCAAGGGCGCCTTCTCGCAAGTCACCGTCGATAATCCTGTCGATCAGACCTATCGCCCGACCCTCCTCCGCGCCAATCGGCGCGCCACTGGTGATGAGGTCGAGAGCGGCCTGTACACCTGCCAGCCTCGGCGTTCGCTGGGTACCACCAGCGCCCGGCAGCAGGCCCAATTTAACTTCCGGCAGACCGATTTTCGCCGTGGCCAGCGCGCAGCGGTAATGGGCGGACAGCGCCGTCTCGAACCCGCCGCCAAGCGCTGTACCATGGATTGCGGCAATCACAATCTTCTCCGAGGCTTCGATGACAGCCAGCAGCTCCGGCAACCATGGACTCTTGAGTGGCTTGCCGAACTCGGTGATATCAGCGCCGGCAATGAATGTACGGCCAGCGCACAGAATGATCAGCGCTTCGGACGCATCGATTTGTGCTGCGGTTACCGCATCCAGCAATCCCTGGCGGACCGGCTGCGACAGCGCATTGACCGGCGGGTTATCGACCGTGATTACGCCTATGTTGCCTTCGAGTTGGTAGCTCACAGGTGATGACATCTTGATTCCTTATTTCAACTTTACGTGGGGTATAATGTGCGGATGTACCGGCAACTCACAGAACAGGCTGAGCGATATATTAAGTCGCTTTACAGTCAGGACGATATCGCAGGCGAGCTAAAACGCAAGCTCGCCGACCTGATGGCACGTGGTGAAGCGAATGCTGACGCGGCCTGTCGGGCGCTGAAACTCAGTCGCCGTACGTTGCAACGACGGCTGAAAGCCGAAAAAACCAGCTTCCAGAAAGTGTTACAGGAGGTTCGCGAGGTCCTCGCGGTCAATTATCTCGGCGATACACGACTGAAATCGCTGGAGATCGCAATGCTGCTCGGCTACTCCAACATCAGCACATTCACGACCGCGTTCAAGTCGTGGTACAAAATCCCGCCGGCGGAGTACCGGCAAAAAATTCTCGGCGTATAACGCCACCTGACGCTCGCTTTTCGGCAAGCCGAAATGCCGGATTTAGGCTATTATGCGCGGCTCGTTCGCGGAGGTAGGACATGCTCGAAAAACTGCAATTTTATATCGACGGCCAGTGGGTGGACCCTGTCGAGCCGAAGACCCTCGATGTCATCAATCCGGCGACCGAGGCTGTTTACGGCCGCATCAGCATTGGCTCAGCCGCCGACGTAGACAAGGCTGTCGTCGCCGCCTCACGGGCGTTTGAAAGCTTCTCAAAGACCAGCCGCAAAGAGCGAATTGCGCTGCTTGAAACCATCCTCAAGGTGTTCAACCGTCGATCCGACGAGGTGGCCGAGGCCATCATGGATGAGATGGGGGCACCCTGGGGTCTGGCCAAGCATGCCCAGGCAGCCAGCGGCACCCAGCACATTGGCGCCGCTATCGAAGCGCTCAAGACTTTCGAATTCGAAGAAAAAGTCGGATCGGCGCTGGTCGTCAAGGAACCAATCGGGGTTTGCGGACTGATCACACCCTGGAACTGGCCCATGAACCAGATCGCGGTCAAGGTTGCGCCGGCGCTGGCCGCGGGCTGCACGATGATCCTGAAACCCAGTGAAATTGCCCCGTTCGACGCCATAATTTTCGCGGAGATCCTCGACGAGGCCGGCGTACCCGCAGGTGTCTTCAACCTGATTAATGGCGATGGCCCCGGCGTCGGCACGGCGCTCAGCCAGCACCCGGGAATTGCCATGATTTCATTCACGGGCTCGACCCGCGCAGGCGTACTGGTTGCACAGAATGCAGCACCGACAGTCAAACGGGTTGCGCAGGAACTCGGCGGCAAGTCGGCCAATATCATTCTTGACGATGCCGACCTCGAAGTCGCGGTCACGGCGGGTACCAAGGCGATGTTTGAGAATACCGGGCAGTCCTGCGATGCACCATCGCGCATGCTGGTGCCCAAAGACAAGATGGACGCGGCGGCCGAAATCGCAGCAAAAGTCGCCGCCGGCGCAGCAGTCGGCAACCCGCGCGACAAGGGCACCCGCATAGGGCCGGTCGTCTCTGATGTGCAGTGGGCCAAGATTCAGCAGTTGATCCAGAAGGGAATCGATGAAGGCGCAACGCTGGTTGCCGGTGGTACCGGTCGGCCCGAAGGGCTGGATACAGGCTACTACGTGAAACCAACCGTGTTTGCGAATGTCAGTAACGACATGACGATTGCACGCGAAGAGATCTTCGGGCCTGTCCTGTCGATTATTCCCTACGAGGACGAAGACGATGCGATTCGCATTGCGAATGACACGCCTTATGGATTGTCGGGTTACGTCTCATCGGGTGATTTCGGGCGTGCGCGAAAGATTGCGGCACAAATGCGCACCGGTATGGTGCACATCAATGGCGCCGAACTTGAAGCGCTGGCGCCTTTTGGCGGTTACAAGCAGTCGGGAAACGGGCGCGAATGGGGCGCGCACGGAATCAACGAATTCCTGGAAGTGAAGTCCGTTTACGGCTACGCGAAGTGATGAAATTAATGAGGTTAAAGTATTCGGCGCCGCCCCTGGTATTTGCGCTGTTGATCACTGCCTGTGACAGCGGCTCATCCTTGCCGGAAGCAACCGGCAAGGGCAGTATCCGTGCAATCAACGCGATTGTTTCCGCGCCGGAAGTCTCCTTCCTGATCGAGGAGCGGTCACTGGGTACGGTCGATTTTCGCCAGGCAACAAGCCCTGAGGATTACGATGACCTGACGTACAAATTCAATTTCGAAGCGTTTTTCGCCGGGAATACATCGCTGACGCGGTTCGCGTCGCGCAGTCTCGACGTCGTTGCGGAAATGGATTACACAATGGTGCTAACCGGAACACTGGCCAACGCGTCGGTACTCCTGTGGGAAAGTCCACAGCGCACGTTCAGTGGCACTGAGACGGTATTCGAGGCCAGGTTTGCGCACACAGCCGAGTCACTCGCTACCGTCGACTATTACTTTGCTCCGCCTGGAACAGCCCCGGTGCTCGGCGAGGAAATCGCAACGCTCGCATTTGGCGAAGTATCGAGCGCCGCTGACTATGCGGCGGGTGACTACGTGCTGACGGTTACCGCTGGCGACGATCCGACCGATGTATTGTTTCAATCCGATACGGCGACGCTCGCCGCGGCGAATCAGTATACGATCACGACGTTTGATGGCGGACCGAACACCTTCGCACCGATCATTGCCAGCGCATATGCAACAACAGCAAATGCTATTACATTGGCGGACATTAATTACCCGGCAACAGTGGAATTCATCAACGGTTCGCTCGATCTCGGCACCGTCGATATTTACGATGACGAATCCCAGACTTCGCTGATTGTCGATGATCTGCCACACAAGGGAGTCTCCGCCGAGCTCAACCTCCCCCCGGGCAGCAGTGATGTTTCGTTTACACCCTTTGATGCCAATAACCCCGTCCTTGTTGAGGCAACAGTGAACTTCTTTACCGGCATTCGCGGTCGCGTCGTTACAGTCGGTGCAGCAGACACATTGCGTGTGGTGGCTTACAACCCGGATCGCCGCGGGGTCGACACACACACGAAATTCCAGGTATTCATTGCGGCAAGCAATATTGAGTTCATTAACGTGTACGTCATTGAAGCGGACGCCGTGCTCGATGAGCAACAACCTGTTCTGGGTGGGCTGACAGTTGGGACTACGTCAGCAACAGCACAGCTGCGTGCCGGCAGCTATGACATATACCTTCGCGAATTCCAGGGTACCGAGATTCTCGCAGGTCCGGTTCGAATCGATGTTGCTGCGGGCGATGTGGTCAATGCCATCATCTACGACGACGTGGATCCTGCCGTACTCGATTTCGTTATATTGCCGGATAACCCCTAGGATGCCGTAGCAGCGTCGATGTACGCCGCGCGATCATTTGCCGCTTCTTCTTCCGATATTCGCTTTGTTTCATACATCGCCTGGTCGGCAACACTCAGCAGGTGCCAGAGTTCCTCGCCGTGTTTCGGCATCAGTGCAATGCCCACGCTCGCGGTACACTTAATTTCCTGACCCTGGATGATGTAGGCTTCCGACGCCGTTTGCACCAGGCGTTCAGCGATGTGGCGAACATCGTCGATATTGACGCCGGGCAGGACAATTGCAAACTCATCGCCGCCGAGCCTTCCAAGAATGTCTTCAGGCCGCAGGCAGAATTCCAGACGATGCCCAAAGGCTTTCAGCAGCGCGTCGCCCGCCTGGTGTCCGAAACGATCATTAATTGATTTGAATTGATTCAGGTCAAGGTACAGGACTGCACCCAGACTGCTGCGCCGGATAACCGCCGCGCCTTCCTTTTCGAAACCCCGGCGGTTCAGAATTCCGGTTAGCGGATCACGCAAAGCATCGGCGAGCATTTTGTCCTCATTGCGCTTGCGTTGCGTGATGTCGATCAGAGTCACGGAAAAATCATCACCAACCGGCTCACCGACAATGCGCAGCCAGCTATCACCCTGGCTTGACTCGCCGGCCACTTCGAAACTGATCTGCGAGTTTGCTTTTTTCTCACCGCCAAAATGCTGCAGAAGTTTTTCCGGATTCAGGTGCAGAAGCTTCTCCAGCGGCATTCCGACCAGCGTACCGTTCCCCTCACCCGCAAAGTTTTCGGCAGCGCGATTGGCAAACACACACCGGAACTTGTGATCCGGATCGTTCACGTCCCGCGCGAAGCGCAGGATACCGTTCGACGACGTTTCGATCAGCGTTCGAATCAGATGCTCGGAATCGGCAAGCTGGCTGAGGGCATTGCGACGTTCAGTCACGTCGCGACACACCACCACCATGCCGAGGTTCTGGCCCTTCGGACCGGTCAAGGGTCCGACGCTGACCTCGTAGACGTTCTCGGTGTCCATTCGCAGTGTCTGCGTCAGGTCCAGTTCCCTCGCCTGCTCGAGAATAGCGCGCGCAGCCGGAAAGTCTTCCCATAGCTTGCGCCCGATCAATTTCTTTTCCTCGCCTTCGAGCAGGGCCTGCGCGGCCTTGTTCGCACAAATAATTCGCTGTTCGCCATCAACCACGAAGATCGGGTCACGCACATGATCGAACAGTGTCTGGTAAGCGAGTGGGCTGAATTCGTGCATACGCAGCTTGAGGCTCGCATACGCAAACATGGGCCATACCAGCGCCAGTGACACGGAAGTGAACGGAAATTCCGGAGCCCCTACGCCAAGAAAAGTATTCGCGACGCTGATGGAATACGGAAGTGTTGCGCACAACAGGAACATGATCAGCGTTTTACGATGTGCCGGTGCAATCGTCGGCAACCTGCCAACCATCAGCATCGCTGTCAGCGCAAATAGCCCATAAGTAAAGGGTGCATAAATCCTGTTGTACCAGTAGTGATCCGTCACATCGCTGTAAACCAGCCCGGTTGCCGTTTCATTCACAATCCAGATGAAATTGTGCATCGAGTTCGTCAGCGCCAGACCGGTGCTCGCAACCGGAACGATCGACAGCATGATGATCAACAGCGGACTGGGGGCACCGACCGTAAACTCCCGATAGATAATGTAGAAAGCGATCGGAATAAAGCCCGCGGAGAAGAAACTCAAGGTCCGCCCGATGCCGTAGAAATTGGCGTCGGTGGCCCCGTAGGAAAACGCAGAACCCGTCAGCATGCCGGCAATGAGAAACAGCAGGAAGCTGACCATGTTATTCGCGTACTGGGGCGCCGATCGCGCGACACGCACGGCCAGGACTGCATACGCGATGGCAGCTATCGCCAGGAAAGGCGTAACAATTGGGTCCAGCAATGACATAACGTCATGCTAGCTGGCCGCGGCGCTACATAATGCGACCTGTTCCGCATTCCCGGCGCTGGAACGCGCACCATGTCACACTTTCAGGCCTTCTGCGGTGTCCTCAATCAGTGTATCGACGACGGCCTTCAGGCTGTCCTCGACCGAGTTTCCCGCCGCACGCTCAAGCTCAAATTCCCGGCGCTGTCGGTGAGCACTGGTGCCCCGTGACAGGATCGCCCTGACACCAGCCAGTTCCTTTTCGCAGCCCAGCGCCTCAGCATCTTCAGCCACCAGGGCGAAGATCTCCTCGATCAGGGTTTCGAATGGCACGACGATACCCTTGGCAAGGTCTATCATGCCTTCGTCAAAACTGTAACGCACCGCGCGCCAGCGGTTTTCGCGAATCAGCATTGGCGTATATATCCGCCAGCGCTGGTTACGTCTGCGGAGGCGATACAGCATGCGCAGAATGCAGACCAGCAGCGCGGTCAGGGCAACCGTATCGTCGAGGCGCGTGCAGACATCCATAACGCGAGTTTCCAGTGTCGGAAAACGCGCGCTTGGCCGCAGGTCCCACCAGATCCGTGTCGAATCTTCAATCAGTCCCGCGTCCATCAGAACGTTGATGTGTCGCTGATACTCCGCCCAGCTTGCAAACCGTTCCGGCAAACCGGTGCGCGGCAGCGCATCGAAAACCGTCAGCCGATAGCTGCTGAGTCCCGTGTCACGCCCGCCCCAGAACGGGGATGAACAGGACAAGGCAAGAAGGTGGGGCAAAAAATAGGACAGCTGGTTCATCAGATCGATGCGCAACTCGTCGTCGCCGATTCCCACATGAACGTGCATGCCACAAATGACGAGACGTCTTGCAGCACCCTGCATTTCGTGAGTTAGCTGGTCATAGCGAACTTTTTCCGTGTGTTTTTGTTCGGTCCAGCTCGAAAATGGATGGGTCGAAGCGGCGATCGGGGCAAGCCCGTGGCTGTCGGCAACCTGGATAATATTGGTGCGCAGGCGGGCCAGATCTTCACGCGCTTCCTGAACGTTGTTGCAAACCTTAGTACCGATTTCAATTTGTGAGCGCAACAACTCCGAGGTAACCTGCGCGCCGCACCGGTCCTCAGCTTCTGACATCAAAGTCTCCGGCGGATCGACGACCAGCGCGCGAGTCTTTTTGTCTACCAGTAGATACTCTTCCTCAACCCCTATCGTGAACGCTGGTTCGTTTGTTTTCATTATCTGCCCCGCTATTGGCCAAACGTTTCGGTATCGATTCGATAATGCCGTGCATCAACCTGGCGATTGTGGCGACCCCGTCGTCGCTGTCGATCAGATCCTGGCGAATCTCAATTCCGACATGCGGGATGCCCGCGGCTTCCGCATGCGTGTCGATCGTATAGTCCTGCGGCGCTCTGCCGGAATAGGGCTCATTGTCACCGACGTGGTAGCCGGCGGCCCGGAAGCCCTCGAGAAAGATGTCGCGCAAACGTGCGTCGGTATCCCACAGTACGCCCATTTGCCAGGGTCGTGACACGCCGTCCATGACCGGCGTAAAGCTGTGAACGGTAATGAATGCCGGCGTCGCGCCGATCGCGGTCAGGCGCTTGACTTGCTGGTCGATCGCCTTGTGGTACGGCCAGTATATGGCATCGGCACGCAGGTCCTTGTCAGCCTGTGACAGGCTTCGATTGCCGGGAATCAGCACGCCATCACCGAATTGCAGGAAGGCGCCGGGATCCATCAATTCGCGATTGCAGTCTACGACCAGCCGCGAGTATTGCTGAACGACCGTCGTGACGCCAAGGGTCGAGGCCAGGCGCTCGGTCAGAGGCCCTGCACCGATATCAACGGCGAGGTGACAGCGGCGGGCAAACGGGTCGAGTCCCATATCGCCCAGCGACTCCGGAAAACGACAGCTCGCATGGTCGCAGACCAGCAAGATGGGCTGCTCGGAAAGGGGGTTGAGAATCTTGAAAGGACCGGGTTCGTTCGCGGACAGAAGTTGTCTTTGTTCGGATTCTTGTTTTTCGGGGATGCTGCTGTCGGACATGACGCCAGTGTACCGTATCCTGCAATCTACGCCAGAAGTAGTCCCGCTTTCTCGCCCCAGGGCTCGAAGGACTGCACCGATGCCGGCCGGGCAATGTAGTAGCCTTGGGCAAACTCGATACCCAGCGTGCCGAGCTTGTCCAGTACCTGCTTCGATTCGACCCGCTCAGCGATCGTCTCAATGCCCATCGCGTGGCCGACCTCGCTAATCGCCTTGACCATGCTTTCGTCCACGCTGTCGCTCGCGACATTGCGAATGAATTGGCCATCAATTTTCAGGAAATCGACCGGCAGGTTCTTAAGATAGGTGAAGGATGACAGGCCACTACCGAAATCGTCCAGAGAAAATTTGCAGCCAAGCTTCTTGAGTTCCTGCATGAAATGTACGACGCGCGACAGGTTCGAGATAGCGGCGGTCTCGGTAATCTCGAAGCAGATCGCTCCGTCCGGCAACTTTTGCCGGACCAGCTCCTCAATCACAAAATCCAGGAATCGGTCCTCACTCAGTGACGTACCGGACAGGTTGATAGCGAGCGTATAGCGGGCATCGCCCTGATCGTTTCTGTCCGCAAGTTCGGTAAGCGCTTCGTGAATAACCCAGCGGTCCAGTGTCGACATCAGGTTATAGCGCTCAGCCGCCGGGATGAACTGATCCGGACCAACCAACTCACCCGCTTCGTCACGCATGCGCAGCAACAACTCGTAGTGCCCGCGACGGCTGCACTGATCTTTGCCAATACCGATTATCGGCTGGAAGAAGAGTTCGAACCGATTGTCTTCAACAGCGCTGGTAATTCGCGACACCCACTTCATCTCTTCGTGACGCATCGATGCGTCGCTGTTCTTGTAGAGGTGCACCTGGTTACGGCCCATATCTTTTGCCGAGTAGCAGGCGACGTCGGCGGAACTCATGACGCTTGCAACGTCGGCGTTTTCGTTATTAATCATGACAACGCCAATAGAGCAGCGCATTGTCGTAAACGAGTCCTGCCACTCGAATCGATATCCTTCGATGGCTCCGCGAATCGCTTCTGCAACTTCGATTGCCCGTTCGTCGCTGCATCGCTCCAGCAGAATGGCGAATTCATCGCCGCCGAGTCGTGCCAGCAGGTCGGTCGATCGAATTTTTGACTGGATCTGTTCGGAGAGCTGCCGCAACAAGGCATCGCCCGCCGTATGGCCGAATGTGTCGTTCACGACCTTGAATTGGTCGAGGTCCACGTAAAGCAATGCATGCGTTTCCTCGCTGTTGTCACGTGTCTTTTCCAAGACGGCGACGAGGCTGTTCTCGAATTCGCGACGATTAATCAGGCCGGTCAGTGCATCGTGCGATGCCTGGTAACTCAATTGTCTGAACAACCGGGTTTCTTTGCTGACATCGTGAAAGACCATTACAGAACCGACAATGTTGCCGATACGGTCGCGAATGGGTGCGGCCGAATCCTGGATCGGAACTTCGTCACCATTGCGCGTGATCAAGACCGAGTTTTCCGCGAGTGTAATCGTGCGCCCTTCCTTCAGGCACCGCACGACCGGGTTCTCGACGGTCGCGCGGGTATGTGCGTTGACGATCATCATGATATCGGTGACCGGCACATCGCGGGCACTGCGCATATCCCATCCCGTCAGATCCTGTGCGACCGGATTGATGTAGTCGACACGGCCATCGGCATCGGTCGTGATGACACCGTCGCCAATTGACTGCAATGTAACCTGCGCCCGCTCCTTCTCTTCAAAAATCTGGGTCTCGGCGTGTTTGCGTTCGGTGATATCGGTGATAGTGCCTTCATGGGCGATGACATTGCCGTCGCCATCTCTGACCGCGCGCGAATTTTCGAGCACGACGATTTTCTTGCCGTCCTTGCGCCGCAGTCGATACTCGAAGTTCTTGACCACACCCTGCGCTTCGAGCCTCGCGAAGACACGCTCGCGGTCAATCGGGTTGACGTACAACACCGTCGTTTTTCCTACCGACTTCAGGTCTTCGACGCTATCGTATCCAAGCATTTCGACGAGGGCGGGATTGGCAGTAATAATTTCACCATCTCTCGATGCGATATAGACACCATCGACGACATTTTCGAACAATCCGCGATAACGGGCTTCGCTGGTGCGAAGTTTTTCCTCGTCGTGCTGACGCTTGATCGCAATGCCAGCGAGCCTTGCCATGCCATTCAATTTATCGAGCTCGTGTGTCGTCGGTGCACGCGAATCGGCAAGATAGACATCGAGCGTACCGACAATCCGGTTGGCTGCCCCATGAACCAGGAACGACCAGACCGCCCTGATACCGTGACTCGCGGCAACTTCCTGCTTGCCGTCCCAGCACGCATCCGTTGCTATGTCTTGAGTTATACGATCCTGATTGTGATACACCGCAGAACCGCAGGTCGGAGAATCCGCGCCGACCCGAACAACGTCGAGACAGAGCCGAAACCGGTTGTCCAGGCTGGGCGCCTCGGCGACAGACAGCGTCTGATTTTTGACGTCGAGCAACATGATTGCCGCTTTGAAGTCGTTACCCAGTTTCTCAACGAAGCGACAGATTGCACGCAACGTGCGGTCGTGCGGCGTGCTCGAGGCTATCATCTCGAGTACCTTGTTCTGCGCATAGGCCAGTGCCTCTTCGCGCTTTCGCTCTGCAATATCGGTAATACTGACGCGGATCAATCGCTGGTGATCGGATGGCAAGCGACTGAAGCGGACTTCGCAGGGAAATTCCCGGCCATCCGAATCCTGATGCATCCATTCGAAACTCGGGTGCCCACCCTCCAGCGCCCGATCAATGAAGCCCCGGCGTACTCCAAATGACGGTGTGCCGTCGGGCTGCATGGCGGGACTGATTGCTTCCGGACCGATACTCAGCAATCGTGCCCGGGATAGATTGAACAGGATGCAGGCGTTGTCGTTTGCATCGGTGAATACGTTCCTGTCGACATCGAAAACAATAATCGCTTCGGGAGCATTCTCGACCAACGCGCGATAGCGCTCCTCATTCTCGCGAAGGGCACTTTCCGTTTGCTTGCGGTCGGTCACATCGCGCAGGCTGACGACGTAAATCTCACCGCCGGGCGTCGTCAGACTGCTGGCATTAATTTCGGCGACGAACCGGTTGCCGTCGGCACGAACGGCGTCCACCTCACCGTCAACCAGGTCAAAGTTGGTGTCCTCAAGATCCGACGTATAGGCATCCAGGAAATCCGCCATCGGGCTGTCTTTCGCGGCGGGCAGCAGGTTTGCAATACTCGAGCCGATTAGCTGGTCTTTGGTCAGTCGGAAATAGCGCGTACAGACCTTGTTGCAGTTGCGGATGATGCCATCGGATGCGACGGTCAGCAGCGCCTCGGTAACGCTGTCGAATATGGCTTCAATCGGGGCTGCAGTGTCGGAATGCGCGGCAGTCCGAACGGACTGCGTGATCGTCGCTTCCATTTTGTCATAATGCTGGTCAATCAGTGACAGGAGTTCGACGAACCCGGGCTTGGTGATACCAGATGCCTCAGTCGCCGCCTTAATCCTGTCGCGTAAGTCCTTTTGCATTGGCCAGTTTGTCCTGCAACCTGACCAAATACTCTAATAATATGTTGCCTTTAGAACTGTGATCTGACTTCAATTCTGGAAAATAAATTGGGAAAATTTTCCCGTTTATGCGGCTTCAATCGTCGCTGAGCACCCGCACGGATTCGCCGTTTTCATCGGTTTCCACCCGTCCGTGCACCTGCAGTTCCCGGGTACCGGTGCCCACCTGGATGGGGACCGCGGTAACGGTCGACGTCGTCCCGGTTTCGTCCTCGAACGACACGCTGACATTCAGATAGAAGCGCCCTTCGCGTTGCGGAATGACCGTGACCTGTTGCTGCAGGGATTTATCGTTGTCGGCGAACGCGGTCTTGACGCGCGCGGGCTGCGACTCGGCCAAAACCATCGATGAGGCATCGTTGATCCGGTAATCGAGATTCACCGGTCGCGGTCCGAGCGATGAGGCGACCTTCAGATCAACAACCACCGGACTACCGACGATGGGCGTGCCGATAATCCGGTAGCTGATGCTGTAAGGCGAGCCCGGCTTGCTGGCGGTGCCGGTGTAATCGTCGCCACCGGGTTTGAAGCTGATGTCTGGCGCCGTCTTGGCGAGCTCGACCGATCTTGCGTCAGCCGCCGGCTCGACCTCGTTTTTCGAGCAGGAAATCAATGCGAGCGCCGTAGCCGACACGGCTATTGTGGCGACCAGCGTTTTTGATTGAATCATTTGAATGTCCTATTGCCGTTTCGGGTTAATTTTGTACCGCTGACACATCAAAACATACGCGATTCGGATAGCCGGCAATGGTGTCTTCGTCCGCAAACCGAAACTCGGTCAGGTCGATCAGGTAGGTTGCAGGTACCAGGTTTCCGGTCGTCGTAGATTCGATGTTCGGCTCGCATTCTGCGCTTTGCCGAATAAACGTGCCACCTCGAAAAATGTTGAAATCGGGATCGCTATAGGTGTGCACCTCAGGGTCATCAGGATCATTCTGAAATGCGGCGACACAATCATAACCGGGCGATGGTTGTGACGGCGGATCGCCGGCGTTCACACTTTCTGTTGTTACGCTAATGGTGTGCGGTCGATTCGCAACAACGTTCATTCGCAGGTACCGGTATTCCGACAACTTGTTTCCATCCCGCCTCGAGTCAAAATTGTCATTCAGACAAATGTTGACGACAGTCCCATCTGTAGGAAGATCCGTGTAGACCGGCAATACGTCACTTGATCCTGCAGGCACTGTCGTTTGACCGCTACCAAAGTGATCGAGAGCGCCGAGGTCAACGTTCTCTCTCCTCAATTGAGCATCGACGAACGGCAGATCGGCAGGCGGTACGCTGTTTCGCAGCTCCGTCGCAAACGAAAAAAGCGAGGTAAACGCTGGCGTAAGTGCCTGGGGGCCAATCATGATATTGTAAATTGGACCGAATCCAATTGAGCCGGTATCAGTGCCGCCGATATCAGTATCCACGTTGGTATCGACGAGATCGTAGAGCAACGTCGCCACCGACATTTCATTGTAATAGCCCTGGTTACCGCGATTTTCGTTTTCCGTGTCAATTGAAAAGCCGCCGGACTCCAGTGTCGGATGGGCATTGGTATCGCAGTACAGCGGGTCGTTCAGCGCGATCGCGGCCAACGCCGTTGCGAAGCCCTCGCCAAACGCCACTCGAGGATCAAGCGTTTCACCAATCTGGTGCGCACCCCCAATCGAATCCGATCGCGAGAAGTTGTCTTCAAAATAATGACCCCATTCATGCATTGTCACATGATCGTCAAATTCTTCGGTATCCTCGTTCGCATCGCCCAGCAGGAACAGCGAATCAATATCGCCGCGGTAGAAGGACGAGTTTAATTCGCCGATATCAATGTTCGATGGACTGACCAGCGTGTTGTTGACGCTCCAGAACGCATCCAATGCCGGGAACGTCGCGGTGGGATCGACCGCCGTGATCATTTCCATGCCGTCCATGATGGCATCGAGAATCGCAAACGGCGCGGCCTGGCGCGGTCCGGTATAGGCATCGCCCGTCCATCCCGTCGTCGCCGTGAAATCCGCGTCAGAAATATTCGCCACACCGGTATTGAAAGCAGGAAAGTCCACGACGTAGAGCGGCCGTGTCGGCAGCGGTGGCGGATTGGCGGACAAATCGACATTGTCACGCACCTGGACATCCCATGCCGCCGGCGCCGAACTCTTCAGCTCGGCGCGCACGCGAACGTAAACATCCTGGCTCGCATCGATATTCGCAAACGAATAACTGCCGTGGCTGCCTGACACGGTCGAGCCGAGCAAGCTGTTGCCGGAATCGAATAACTGCACTGTCGCGCCGCGAATCGGCCGAAGCTCCGGGCTGTCGAGATTCAGCCCACGGCAATTGGCGTTCGGCAGCGCAAACTCGAAGGAAACGATGCCGGCAACCGTGACCTGGCTCAGGGCCTCCTGAACGGTAATGTTGACGGCATCCATCGCACTATCCGAACCATCGTCCACGGTCAGCTGGAACGTGAGCACGACGGGTGACGTCACGTCGGGTGAAGTGAAGCTGGGCTCAGCAACGCCCGGATCGGACAAGACAACGTTGGGGCCCGCGACTTGCAGCCACGCATAGGTAATTGCATCGCCATCGGGGTCAGCCGAGCTACTGCCGTCGAGGTTTACGGTCGAGAGTTCGGCAACTGTCTGGTCCGGACCCGCGCTTGCGACCGGAGCGCTGTTGATGCCCACACCGATATCATTGACGATGACGTTGACCGTCGCAGTGCCACTCGCACTACCGTCGCTCACCTGGAGCTGGAATGTCAGCGTGTCCGGCGTATTCACAGCCGTGACATCCGGCGCATCGAAAGTCGCCTGGGCGGAGGTGGCATTGGCCAGGGTGACGGATGTACCTGCTGTTTGTGTCCACGAGTAGGTGATAGGGTCGCCATCGGCGTCGGAGGACAGGCTGCCATCCAGTGTTACCGATGCCAGTTCGTCGACCAGCAGGTTAGCGCCTGCGTTGGCGACCGGCGCTCGATTGGCAGGCGGCGCGGGCTCTGATGAGCTACCGCTTCCGCAGGCTGAAAGCATCAATGCGACTGCGAGAATGAGCGCAGTCTTCTGTTGAATCGCTGAATCCATCGTTTCTCTACCCCGCCCCGATCGACGTCTATAGTACCTGTCCTTGATGAACACGAACACGCACGAAACCGTGCGATTTTGGCGACAGTCCTCAGTAGCATCACAAACGAGAATGCGATCCAGGTCCGTACCTTGAGACCCACTATTGTTAAACTCTGACGCAATGCAAAGAGCGCGGTTCACAGTTTCCGCGATCGAAACACAGCAATGAGAAAAAAACAATGAAAAACAATAAGATACTGGTCACCGGCGGCGCCGGATATATCGGAAGCCACGTGGTGCGGCAGCTCGGCAAGGCGTCCGAGGACGTGATTGTACACGACAACCTGTCAACCGGCTTTGAAGCCGCAGTGACGTCGGGCAAACTCGTTATCGGTGATACCGGCGATATTGGTCTGCTGGAAAAGATCTTTCTTGAAAACAGTATCGACACGGTCATGCATTTCGCAGCCCACACCGTGGTGCCAGAGTCGGTCGCGGATCCGCTCAAGTACTACCGCAACAATACGGCATCGAGCCGTACGCTTCTGGAAGCAGCCGCCAAACACGGCGTGAAAAATTTCGTGTTTTCATCGACTGCTGCAGTCTACGGGATCCCGGACGGCGGCACGGCGTCCGAGGATTCCATCACACAACCGATTAACCCCTACGGTACGTCGAAACTAATGACGGAGTGGATGCTTCGCGACCTCGCCGCAGCGGGCGGTCCGAAGTATGTTGCATTGCGATATTTTAATGTCGCGGGCTGCGAACCCTCCGGCACCATTGGCCAGTCAACGCCGAAGGCAACTCTGCTGGTCAAGGTGGCCTGCGAAGCAGCGACCGGTCGTCGTCCCGGCGTGTCCATTTTCGGCACCGACTACCCGA
>DDIP01000381.1:21778-27567 GCA_002338605.1 Proteobacteria bacterium UBA1847
ACCCGACACCGGACGGCACCGGACTGCGCGACTATATTCACGTCGAAGATCTGGCGTCAGCCCATCTGGACGCGTTGACCTACCTGCGTGCCGGCGGCGAATCCACAGTTCTCAATTGCGGCTACGGCCATGGATACAGCGTCCGGGAAGTGCTGAAAGCCGTCGAAAAGGCGAACGGTGCGGCGCTGTCGATTTCCGAACAACCGCGACGCGACGGAGATCCGCCTGAACTGATCGCCGTGGCAAACCGGGTTCGCGATGTTCTCGGATGGTCGCCGAAGTTTGACGATCTCGACACGATTGTGCGAACCAGCCTGGAGTGGGAGCGCAAGATCACGGCGCGCGACCCCGGTGCCTACTGGGCTGACTGAGATACACCCCGACCTTGCCGGTGTTAGACTTTCGCCATGAGATTTCCGCGCCCTCGATCGCTTAACGGACTGATTCTGGTCGGCTTCGGACTCGTTGCGCTGCCGCTGTTGATTGCGGTGATCTGGGCACTCGTCAATCTCGACCGCGTCGCCGAACAAAGCGAATTGCTGGTGTCAACCGGCGTGGAAGCGGCAGAGAACAATCGCCGCATCAACGAACGCCTGATTTCGCTGGAGCGCAGTGCCCGCCTGTACCAGGTGCTCAAGACAGCGGACAGCCTGCAGCTTGTTACGCAGAATCTGCAGCGTTTCGAAGCGTCACTGCAGGAAATGGCGCCGCTGGTCGCAGAAGCGCACGCCAGCGAACTGGCAGACACCGTCGGTGCCGAAGCGAAGGACATCGTTGCCCGGGTTTCCCAGACTGCCGCCAGCGATGCTGAGCTGATCGCGGCCATCCAGAGTTTCGAGCCGTTGAGTCAGACCGTGACAAGGCTGACCAATATTCTCACTGCGCATATCGACAACAAATTATCGGCACTGCAGGCGACCGCACGAAATGCGCAGCGGGTCTCAGCCTGGCAAGTCGCGGCACTGGTTCCCGGTACGCTGATCCTGGTGCTGATTTTCACGTTACTGGTTGCGCGACCGATCCGGCAAATTGACAGGGCCATCGGCCAGCTGGGCGAAAGTGGTTTTTCGAAGCCGATTGCCATCAAGGGACCGACTGACCTGCAACGACTCGGCCGACAGCTTGAATGGCTGCGCCTTCGCCTGCTCGAACTGGCCCAGGAAAAAAACAAATTCCTTCGTCACATGTCTCATGAACTGAAGACACCGCTGGCCAATATCCGTGAAGGCACCGAGTTGCTGCTCGATGGGTCGGTTGGAAATCTGGACGGACCGCAACGCGAGGTTACCGGAATCCTGCGCATCAATGGCCTGAGATTGCAGCAGCTGATCGAGAATTTATTGAGTTTCAGCGCCTGGCAAACCAAGAGTGAGATCTTGACGCTGACGGACTTTGAACTCCGAAAACAGGTGATTTTTGTCGCGAAGGCGCAGCGACTGGCCTTGCAGGCGGCCAATATCCAATTAAAACTGGAAGTGGATGACATTATTGTGAACGCGGATCAGGATAAAATTCGCACGGTCCTCGATAATCTGCTGTCGAATGCGATCAAGTTCACGCCGCGCGGCGGATACATCACGATCCGGGCGAGCCGAACGCCGACAAGCTTCGTCATTGAATTCGGCGATACCGGACCTGGCATCCCGGACGATGAAAGCCCGAGAATATTCGAGGCCTTCTTCCAGGGCCGCCGGCAGCAGGGCGGACAGGTCGGTGGAACGGGAATCGGGCTGTCTGTCGTGCTCGAATGTATTCAGGCACACGACGGGTCTGTAGAGTTGGTCGACTCGGATGAGTTCCCGGGGGCGCATTTCAAAATACACATCCCGCAGGCGCGGGCCGTAGGACATCAAAAAATGGCGGCGAATGCTTAAGACAGGACAGGCGAAACGAGTTTCAGGAATTGCCGTGATCGTAGCGATCTCGACGATGCTACCTGCCTGTGGTCAAACGACCAACTGGCTCAAGGGCCGTATTTCGGACCGCTCCGACAAAGGCGAAATCCTCGGCGCGCCGGCAATCGACGTGTATGTGCAGGAACTTGGAAAAATCGCGGCCGGCGACCCTGCGGCGCAGGCTGAAATTTATGCCGATGCTCACGCTGCGGCGAGCCTGACCCCGAGTCCGTCGACAAACTTGAGACTTGGGCTGGTACTGGCGATTCCCGGTCACCCCGAGTCGAATCCGCAGGAGGCGCAGCGCCTGCTGCGGGAAGTGCTCACTCAAACGGTTCTCCTGACGCCGGCAGAAGTTTCAATGGCGACGATTCACTTGAACAGCGTCGAACGCCAGATCGTCGCCGACGCGGAGGTGCGCCGCATGCGGGCCAGTACGTCGCGTGTAACACAAACCCAGGAGCAGGCGATCAGCCAGCGGCTGGCAACAGTCGAGGCGGAGAATCGCCAGCTCAGGCGGGAGCTCGAAGAGGCCGAGGCCAAACTTGAGGCCATCACGTCGATCGAGCGCAGCATTCGGGAACACGAGTAAGGGCTCACCGTCGTTGGATGGAGACATCTTGCCCATGACCCCAATACCCCTTAACCTGTGCTGATACCTCGAATTCACGTGACATAATCCGTTATGGCCAATAAGCAGTCCCAGACTGAAGGCAAAATCCTGCTCGTTGACGACGATCCCGGGCTTCTACGCTTGCTGAGTATCCGCCTGCGCGCCGAGGGATATGAAGTCGAGGCCGTCGAATCGGCCCACAAGGCGCTGGGTGCACTGAATCGCTTTACCCCGGATCTCGTGATCACCGACCTGCGCATGGACAAGATGGACGGCATCGGCCTGTTGAAGGAACTGCAGACACGATCCCCGGGCCTCAGGGTAATCATCGTTACGGCCCACGGCACGATTCCGGATGCCGTAACCGCAACCCAGCATGGCGCATTCGGCTTCCTGACCAAACCGATCGACAAGGACGAACTGATGTCACTGGTCGACCGGGCGCTGAAAGTATCGGGCAGCTCGGACGTTGACGAAGCCTGGGCATCTGAAATCATCACTCGTAACCAGGCGATGAAAGAGGTGATGCAGCAAGCGAAGATGGTTGCGGCAACCGATGCCAGGGTGTTGATCACCGGCGAGAGCGGCACCGGCAAGGAGTTGCTGGCGCAGGCGATTCACAAAGCCAGCGATCGTCACAACAAGCCCTTCGTTGCGATCAATTGCAGTGCGATGGCGGAAAACCTGCTCGAGTCGGAACTTTTCGGCCACGAAAAGGGCGCGTTTACCGGTGCGACGCGCAGTCACGAGGGGTTGTTCCAGGCAGCCGAGGGCGGCACGCTGATGCTGGACGAAATCGGTGACATGCCGATGCGCCTGCAGGTGAAACTGCTGCGCGTATTGCAGGAAAGCCAGGTGCGGCCCGTTGGCAGTACCGAGGCGCTGGAAATCGACGTGCGCGTGATTTCGGCAACCCATCGCGATCTGCAGGAGCTCATGGGACAGGGGCGATTCCGCGAAGACCTGTATTACCGACTCAACGTTGTGAACATCAAGTTGCCGACACTCGACGATCGGCGCGAGGATATTCCATTGCTGGTCGCACACTTCCTGCAGCAGATCGCGCGCGACGGGGACAATGAGAGAAAGGTTTACGCACCCGAGGCCGTCGAAATGCTGGTGACGGCCGAATGGCCGGGCAATATCCGCCAGCTATACAACGTGGTTCGGCAGAATGTTGCGTTATCACGCTCGCCCGTTATCAGCGGTGAGCTGGTGCAACAATCGCTCGGCGAACATGCTGGGAAGCTCGCGTCATTTTCCGATGCCCGCGACGAATTTACCCGCAATTACCTGTCGCAGATCCTGCAGATCACGACGGGCAATGTCAGCCAGGCAGCGCGTCTTGCGAAACGCAACCGCACCGATTTCTACAAGCTGCTGGCACGCCACGAACTCAACCCGGACGAGTTCAAACCGCGGTAGTCGCTATTCCACTCCAACGCTACGGCGCGGCTTTTTTCGAATAGGAATCCGAGCTCAGGCCATATTTGTTGAGCAGGTCGTACAGCGTCGGGCGAGTAATGCCCAGCAGTTCGGCGGCTTTGGAGATGTTACCGTAGCTCTTGGTTAACGCCACGCGAATCGCCTTGGTTTCGGCGCGCTGGCGAACTTCTCGCAGGTTCAGGGACTCACCGCCTTCTTCGTCGCCGTTCAGGCCGAGATCCATCGCGGTAACCATCTTGCCATCAGCCATGATGACGGCGCCCTTGATCTTGTTTTCCAGCTCGCGAACATTGCCCGGCCAGGCGTAGGACTCGATCGCCTGTATCGCGTCGTCTGCGAAACCGTTGATGGCACGTTTCTGTTTTTTGCAGTACTTGTGCAGCAAGGTACGGGCAAGAATCAGACGGCCCTCCTCCCGGTCGCGAAACGGTGGGATATTGATCGTGATCTCGCTAACACGGTAGTAAAGATCTTCGCGAAAGAGTCCTTCCTTGATGAGCTCCGCGGGGCTTTGGTTCGTCGCACAGACAACGCGCACGTCGACCGGAATTTCCTGCCGACCGCCGACACGTTCGATAACGCGCTCCTGCAAGAATCGCAGCATCTTGGCCTGCAGCGCGATCGGCATATCGCCAATTTCATCGAGGAACAGCGTGCCGCCGCTGGCGAGCTCGACCTTGCCAATCGATTGCTTGTGCGCGCCGGTGAAGGAACCCTTCTCGTGTCCAAAAAGCTCTGACTCAAGAAGGTTCTCCGGAATCGCTGCGCAGTTGATCGCGACAAAATTGTTGCTGGCTCGTGGGCTCAGGTTGTGCAGAGCCCTGGAGAGCAGTTCCTTGCCGGTGCCACTCTCGCCCAGCAACAGAGTGGTTACGTCCGTCGGTGCGACTTTTTCGATCATTCGGCACACCGCAAGCATGGCTTCGCTGGCAGCGACGATACCGTCGAGTGGGGATTCGTTGACTTGATTCTGCAGACGCCGGTTTTCGGCTTCGAGTTCCGAAATAGTGAATGCGCGGTCTACCAGCAATTTGAGAGTGTCGGTATCGACCGGCTTCTCATAGAAATCGTAGGCGCCTTGCGCGACGGCAGTCAGAGCGTTTTCCTGGTCGCCGTTCCCGGTAACGACAATAACTTTCGTGTGCGGGGCAAGTTTTAGCGTCTCGGCAAGCGTTGCGAACCCCTCTTCGACGCCTTCAGGCTTGGGCGGCAGCCCGAGGTCTTGCAAAACAACGGCAGGCTCATGCCGTCGCAATTCGGCGATAGCCTCAGCGCGATTCTCGGCAGTGAAGACGTCGTAACCCTCGAAACACCATTTGAGCTGATTGAGAAGACCGGGGTCATCCTCAACGATTAATAGCTTTCTCGCCTGCTCGCTCATAGAGTCCTGATCGCAATTGGCAACGCGGCTTTGGATAATGCCACGAAGCCAGATAAATTTGCAGCAGACACATCACACGACCAACCGTGAAATCCGGTGGCAGTCACCGTAATTCAATTATGGTGACTGCCACCCTAATTGGTTTGTTAGAGGGTTCCGGCGCAGGCGACGATGCCGCCGTCGACCGGGATTATTGCGCCGGTGACGTAGTTTGCAGCCTTCGAGGCGAGATACAGCGCGGCGCCGGCCATGTCGGCGGGCTCGCCGACGCGTTTTAGCGGCACGCCTTCGCGAATCTTGTCGCCCATGGTTTTTAGCGTGTGCTCCATCATCTTGCTCGGAAACGGCCCCGGTGCGATCGCATTCACGGTGATGTGTTGCGGTGCCAGGTGTGATGCGAGCGTGCGCGTCAGGTGGTGTACGGCCGCTTTCGACGGGCCGTAGGCGAAGGTCG
>DDIP01000381.1:27664-31849 GCA_002338605.1 Proteobacteria bacterium UBA1847
AGGGCCGTAGGCGAAGGTCGGCAGCCGATTGACGTTCAGGCCGTCAACAGAGCCGATATTGATGACTCTTGCAGGATCCGACGAACTCGCTGCAGCCTCCAGCAATGGCAACAAGGCTTGAGTCAGAAAGAACGGTCCCTTGACGTTAATGTCCATGACCTTGTCCCATGCCGATTCCGGAAAGTCCTCCAGCGGCGCACCCCATGTTGCACCAGCGTTATTCACGAGGATATCGAGCTTGCTCTCGCGGGATTTCAATGCAGCGAGCAGCGACTGAATGCCGTCCATTGTTGACAGATCCGCCGGAATCGCAATGCAGTCGCCCTGCTCTGACAATCGAGCAGCCGTTGCATCGCAAGCACCCGCCTTGCGTGAGGAGATATAGGTTTTAACTCCGTTCGCGACGTAGCCCTCGGCGATCATTTCGCCGATTCCGCGTGAGCCACCGGTGACCAAAGCCACTTTGCCGCTGACGTCAAATAGGTTCTTCATCGCCCAAGTCTACCGCAGGAACGACCTGTGGACCTTAGCTGCGGTAGAATGCGCCAACAACAGGAATCAGGGGACACCATGAATCGCCAGAATTTGCTCGCCGTGCTTCTCGCACTGGCCATTTCACCCGCCTTTGCCGCTGACGACGAAAAGCCGGAGCCCGGATTTAACGAAGCGACCTTTACCGGGCTGAAATTTCGCAGCATCGGCCCGGCGTTCATGTCCGGTCGTATTGCGGATATCGCGATTCATCCCGAACGGCAGAGCACATGGTACGTTGGCGTTGGCAGTGGCGGTGTCTGGAAGACTGAGAATCGCGGCACGACCTGGACCCCGATTTTTGACGACGAAGATGCCTATTCGATTGGCTGTGTGACGATCGACACCAACAACCCCAATACGATCTGGGTGGGTACTGGCGAAAACGTCTCCGGCCGACATGTTGGCTATGGCTCAGGCATATTCCGCAGCCGGGACGGCGGCGACAGCTGGGAAAAAATGGGGCTGGAGAACTCCGAACATATCGGCATGATCCGCATTGACCCACGCGACTCGAACACGATATTCGTCGCGGCACAGGGCCCGTTGTGGTCCGGGGGCGGCGACCGTGGACTGTACAAGTCCACCGATGGCGGCAAGAACTGGCGCAAAGTACTCGGCGATGGACTAGGCAACACACCCACCGACGACCAGTACACGGGCGTCTCCGAAGTTCACATGGATCCGCGCAACCCGGACGTCCTGTACGCAGTGAGCTGGCAGCGCCTGCGGAACGTCGCCGTACTGATGGACGGTGGTCCGGGAACCGGTATTCACAAGTCGGAGGATGGCGGCGAGACCTGGCGAGAACTGACCTCGGGCCTTCCCGAGGAAACCCGGGGTAAGACCGGCCTCGCCATTTCACCGCAGAATCCCGACGTCATTTACGCGACGATTGAACTGGCCAACCGTACCGGCGGCTTCTGGCGCTCGGATGACGGCGGCGAGACATGGGAGAAAAAGAACGAATACCTCTCCGGCGGTACAGGCCCGCACTACTACCAGGAAATATTTGCGAGCCCTCATGCGTTCGATCGCGTTTACCAGATGGACGTCTGGATGCACGTCACGAACGATGGCGGCGATAACTTTATCAACCTGCAAACGGACACCAAGCATTCGGATCATCACGCGATGGCCTTCGACCCGAATGACGAGGGCTATCTCCTGGTCGGCGTCGATGGCGGCATCTACGAATCCTATGATCTCGGTGAGTCCTGGCGCTACATCGATAATCTTCCGATAACCCAGTACTACAAAGTTGCCGTGGATTACGACACCCCTTTCTACAACGTTTACGGTGGTACACAGGACAACAACAGCCAGGGCGGGCCATCGCGGACGATAGATGCATCGGGTATTCGCAACGCCGACTGGTTCGTCACGATGTTCGGCGACGGCCATCAATCGGCCGTTGACCCGAACAACCCGGACATCATTTACGCGCAGTGGCAGCAAGGCAATCTCACGCGCGTTGACCGCAAGACCGGCGAAGCGGTCTACATACGACCACAACCCGCCGAAGGCGATCCGATGGAGCGCTACAACTGGGATTCGCCAATCCTGATCAGCCCGCACGACTCGAAGACCCTGTTCTTTGGCACGCAGCGTGTCTGGCGCAGCGACGACTACGGTGACAGCTGGACAGCCATCAGCGGCGACATCACGCGCAACGAAAAGCGTACGAACCAGCCGGTCATGGGCCGTACCTGGAGCTACGACGCGCCGTGGGATCTGTACGCGATGTCCATGTTCAACACCGTGACGTCGTTATCCGAGTCACCGTTAGTGCCCGGACTGATCTACGCCGGAACCGACGATGGTCTCATCCAGGTCACCGAAGACAATGGCCGGAGCTGGCGCCGAATCGACAAGCTTCCCGGCGCGCCAGATCGTTTCTTCGTCAATGACATCAAGGCCGACCTGTTCGACCCGGACACGGTCTACGTGGTGGTCGACGACCACAAAAGCGGCGACTTCTCACCGTATATCCTGAAGAGCGAGAATCGCGGCCGATCATGGAAAAGCATTTCGAATGACCTGCCCGAACGACACATCCTGTGGCGCGTCGTTCAGGACCACGTGAAGCCCGGGCTGCTGTTTGTCGGCACCGAATTCGGCGTCTTCTTTACGGTCAATGGCGGCACGAACTGGATCAGGCTGAAAGGTGGCAGTCCGAATATTCCCTTCCGTGACCTGGTCATCCAGACACGCGAGAACGACCTGGTCGGCGCCACGTTTGGCCGCAGCTTTTATATCCTCGACGACTACACGCCGTTGCGGGAAGTGACCGGCGATATGCTGAAGAACGAGGTGACCCTGTTCCCGGTTCGGAAAACCCCCTGGTACGTGCAAAAACGCTTGCTCGGATGCGGCGAACCGCTGTGCAAGGGCAGCCAGGGCGACAGCTACTACGTGGCCCCGAATCCGGACTTCGGTGCAACATTCACGTACTACCTCCCGAAAGGATTGAAGACCAGCAAAGACGCGCGTCGCGACGCTGAGAAGGAAGCGGAAGCGAAGAACCAGAATGTTCGCTTTGGCGACCTGGATGACATTATTGACGAGCAGCGCGAAGACGCACCGGCGATTGTTTTCACGATCCGAAACAGCGCGGGCGAGGTAGTGCGACACATCGAGGGACCGGCAGAAGCCGGCTTCAACCGGACTGCCTGGAACCTGCGTTACCCGGCGCTGGACGCCTGGGTGCCAGCAACCGAAGAGGATGAGCCCGAGGAAGGCGCTGGTGTACTCGTCGCGCCGGGCAAGTTTACGGTATCGATGCAGCAGCGGGTGGATGGCGTCTTGCGCGACCTGAATCAATCGCAAAGCTTTGATGTCGTGTCGATACGTGAGCCGACGCTCCCTGGCAGTTCACAGGAACAGCGCGTCGTGTTTGAGAGCCAGGTCGACGAGCTGGGACGCGCGGCTGAAGGCACACTGAGTGCGATCGATCGGATCAGCGCGGAGCTCGACGCCGTTAAAGCCACGCTGATTCGCTCCATGGCCGACCAGGCATTGTATGAAATTGCCGATTCCATTCAGGAAGGACTGCTGAGGCAGCGCGACCGACTGGCCCAGAACCCGGTCCGCGATGTCCTGCAGGATCGGACCGGAGCGTCGCTACAGGAGCGGCTCTGGCACGCCCGCTTTGCGCCCGAGCTGAGCGCCTACGGTCCAACAGCCTCCCAGCGGCAGTCCTATGAGATCGGCAAGCGGCTATATGACGATGTCAAAGGCGAGCTGTCGAGGCTGGTCGACGTGGACTATGAAGGCCTGAAAGATGCACTGGATCTGGCCGGCGTGCCGTGGACGCCGGGTCGCGGTATTCAGTAAGGAGCAAGGCAAACGATGGGAAATCAGCAGGTACCGGATTTGACGTAACGCTATTGACAATCATTCTCATTTGCGTTTGAATGGCCGCATGTACGTATGTATCTGCAATGGCATTACCGACAAACAGATACGCCAGGCGGCGGAATCCGGTGTTGAAGACCTCTGGGAGTTGCAGCGCCGACTGGGTGTCGCATCCGGTTGTGGCTCATGCAAGGACATGGCGTCACAGATTCTCGGCGAGAGTCGGCGGGCGCGTCCGACTGAGCCCGCGCTCTACTACCCTGCCACGGCATAACACAATCCTGAATTGAAAAAGCC
>DDIP01000066.1 GCA_002338605.1 Proteobacteria bacterium UBA1847
CCCTGAACAGAAAAGCGCTGGAAAAATACGGAAACGACAAAGCCGATGAAGGATTCGTGCCGAGCGCTGATTTCATTTTCGGTGGCCAGATCGGCGACCGGCCGCACGGTCTTTTTCAGATTTATGCACAAGGCAATTATATCTCACCGACTTCGCTGGTTCCGTTCCTGCAAATAGGGGAACAAAAATACGGCCGGCCGATACTCGATCGAATTGTGCAGATGCGATCACCGCTTGAAACCGTTGCATTGTGCGGCCTGGTCTCGATGGATTCGACTATGCGCAGCAATGCGAGCGTGGGACCGCCAATCGAAGTCATGCTGTACAGGGCAGCCAGCTCCGCACCGCCCGTACATATCGTGTACGGCGAGGATCACCCCTATCTTCGGACAATCCGGGAGGCGTGGGCGGTGAACCTGCGGCACGCGTTTGACGATCTGCCGCCGCTGTCGCTTCCGGAAGGCAACGTAAGGCTCGTCGATCGTTAGTCGTTGCGCCGCGTTACGGCTCGGTGCACGAACTCGATTTTCATGGCTACGGGCTCTGTCAGCACGAACGGATACGCATCGGGCAAGCCGAGTGCTCGCATGATTTCATTGAGCGCAAGCACCAGCTCGACAAAATGCTTGTACCAGCTACCTTCCTGATCGAAATCCAGTATTTCCGTCTCAACGGCGACTTCGAGTACTGCCCGTATGTGCAGGTAGTGCGCCCAGCATTCAGCCCAGTCCTCCGCCGGATGAGCGCTTGCATATGCAGAAATGAACTGCGCCGGCCAATCCGCCTGTGGTCCGTTGTCGTAATAGCGTGTGAGTGCCGTGTCGTAGTCAATGGTTTCATCACCGAACAAGTCGCGGCATTCGGCTCGATTCTTGTCGTCAACCAGCTCGTGAAAGTAGTAATGCCCTGACTCATGTCGTAAATGGCCTACAAGTGTGCGCCAGGGCTCGTTCATGGCCTGGCGCATTTCTTCGCGAAAGACCTCATCGGCCTCGGCGGCATTTACCGTGATTACGCCGACAGCATGGCCGGTGGTTACGTGTGCATCCGACATGTTCGGATTGGTGCGACGGTCTTCTTTGAATTCGAATCGCAATCGCGTCGCATCGACCGGCAAGCCGAGCCGGAGTAGGTCGTAAATCAGTTGTCGCTTTGCGAGTTCCAGCTTGCGCCATCGCTCAAAATTCTCGGGGTTGCTGAGAGACGGTATGGTGTGACTCAGGCCGCAGGAAAGACAGTAGCCAGTGGCGCCAGCTCCGGGCATCCAGTTGCAGCGCACGGCTGTCGTCCGGTTGAGGCAGTAGGGCAGGCCGGTACCTGGCTGTTGTTCGGCCTGCATTTCAAGTTTGTCACTGTTGAAGGCCAGCTGACGGCCGCAGTTCACGCATTGGTGATTGTTGAAATACACTTGCTGACCGCATCGGCACTTCATGATTTTCATAGGAGTATTCCGGATCTCATCACGCAGGCAAAAACCAGGTGTCCACAATGACCGAGTGCAGGGTCGCAAACTCGCGCTGCAACAGGTCCATCAGCTCAGTAACCGAAGCACCGTCAAGTTCCTCGGGTAACGGCGAGGGAAGTCGCTCGATGGTCGTGTCGATTGCGCTCAGCAGAGACTGGTTGCGCGGCAGCGCAGAGGCTCGTCTGTGTGCCCGTTGCAGGCAATAACGTATAGCGCGGGGAAACTTGCTGTCGTTAAGCAGGAAGTCGATTACGGACAAGCCCTCGACTTCCGGCTGGCAGTATTGGCGGTACATTTGAAACCCGCTGACCGATTTGAGGACATTGGTCCAAAGTGTTGAGCCATAGCGAAGTACCAGGCGCTCGTTTTTCTGCAGATACGCAGCCGCAACGTCGATGATGCGGCTGGTCATGTCGGCGCGTTCGATGTTCTGTCCGATTCTCAGGAAATGATAGGGACTGTCATGACTCATTGTGCCAATCAGGACGCCATTGATCTGCTGGCAATGACTGATGCAGTCCGATAGGACTTCAAACGTGTTCTCGCCCGTTGCTGCTGGACCAAGGTACTTGCGAGCGTATTGATCAAGCTCGTTCGCCGATTCCCAGCTTTCCTGTGGCAGCAGGTCGCGAGCATTGCGGATATTGTCGCGAGCATTGCGAATACAAAAAGCGAGTGAATTGTTGCTTGTGGGATCGGCAAGCATATAGTGCATGATCGATGCAACATCGGAATCGCCGAGACGAGCTTCGTCAACACCGAATATCGTCAGCAATTCGTGCCACTTAACGCCGACTTCCGGCGGCAGGTCGAGCAATAGCTGCGAGTATTGCTGCACAATTCGTGCGGTATTCTCCGCCCGCTCAAGATAGCGTCCGAGCCAGTAAACACGTTCTGCCGATCGCGACAGCATCAGGGGTCCATCTCCACGATCCACGTATCCTTGCTGCCACCGCCCTGGGATGAATTGACAACCAGTGAGCCTTTACGCATTGCAACACGGGTAAGCCCGCCGGCAGTGACCGAAATACGATCTCCCTGCAGGATAAACGGCCGCAAATCCAGGTGGCGTGGTTCCAGCTTGTCGTCGCAGAGTGTTGGCGCAGTCGATAAAGCGAGGGTGGGCTGCGCAATATAGTTGCGCGGGTCGGCCTTCAGCAGTTCGCGAAACTTGTCGTGTTCGGCCGCTGAGGCGTGCGGTCCCACCAGCATACCGTAGCCGCCGGACTCGTTGGCCGGCTTGACCACCAGGTCGCCGATGTTGGCAAGTACGTGGTCCAGGTGCTGCTTGTCGGAGCAGCGCCAGGTCGGCACGTTCGGAATAATCGGATCCTCGCTCATGTAGTAGCGAATAATTTCCGGCACATACGAGTAGATCACCTTATCGTCAGCGACACCGGAGCCCGGTGCATTGGCAAGGGCAACGTTTCCAGCACGCCAAGCGCGCATGATACCCGGAACACCAAGCATGGAATCCGGACGAAAGGCTTCCGGATCGATAAACGTATCGTCAATCCGTCGGTAGATGGTATCGACGCGCTTCAGCCCGTCGATTGATCGCATGTAGACGAAGTCATCGTCACCGACCGTCAGGTCGTTACCTTCGACGAGCTCCACGCCCATCGTCCGGGCAAGATAGCTGTGCTCAAAATACGCGGAGTTGTAAACCCCTGGGGTCAACACGACGACTTCCGGTTTGCCCGGGACGCTGGTCGGCGCGATGGAGCGTAGCATCTCGATGAGCTGCGACGGGTATTCACTGACCGGACGGATCGTGTGATTGCGAAAGATCATCGGAAGAACCCGTTTGATGACATTTCGGTTTTCAAGCATGTACGAAACTCCGGATGGCACACGCAAGTTGTCTTCGAGCACATACATCGTGCCGTCACCATCGCGGACCAGGTCCGAACCACAGATGTGCGCCCAGACACCGTGCCGCGGCCGGATACCGCGGCAGGGTTGCAGGTAGTTTTTGGAGCTGTCGATCAGATCGGCCGGAACGACTTTGTCGTTCAGAATGCGCCGATCGTTGTACAAGTCGTCAATGAACAGGTTGAGAGCCATTACCCGTTGTTTGAGGCCTCGTTCGACGTGATCCCATTCGGCGCTCGGAATAGTTCGCGGGATAATGTCCAATGGCCAGGCGCGGTCAATATTGTCGCCCTCGGAGTAAATCGTAAAGCTGATACCCATGTCCTCGATCGTGCTGTCCGCTGCGAGCTGTCGCTCCAGAAGGTCGTCGGTTGGCAGCCCACTGAGATATTCGGCAAGCAACCGTGCATGGGGGCGGGGATTGCCGTCGCGGTCGATCAGTTCGTCGTAGAAATCGCCAGCGGAATAATTTTCGGAGCCGAATCGCATGCTCTGACTGTGCACGACATCGGTTTGGATGGAAAGCGGTCTGTGTGCAGATCGGGGTTTTCGTCCCCACTTCGTCGCGAGCCCAAAAAGAAAAAGGCCCCGGCAGACTGCCGGGGCCGTCTACATCTTGATTTTGGTCGGGGTGAGAGGATTTGAAGCTCTGCAGAGAAAATTGGCTGGACGAAGATTCGTTTGAACGAACTCATCAAGGGAAAACGCGCTATAACCGCGGCGGCAGCACTTGATCTTGCTGATGCTCTGGGTACGTCGCCGAAACTGTAGATGAACCTTCAGGCTACTTACGATCTGGACAAAGCGGCGAAGGCCAGGCGAGTGGCCTGACTCAAATTAACCAGCCGCCGGAATAGTCAGGGCGGTTCACGGCCATTACTTTCCGCCTGACTTTGGCGTTGCTCCGCCTGAAACTTGCCACTCAGATGGTAGGATGGCCTGATATGGTCAAATGTGTTCAAGGATGGGCATCTGACTGGTATGCAATGGCAAGAGGCTTCCAATGCCTGATCGTCATCGATTTATTAAGCCGTCGACCCTAGTGGCTCTTTCCGCCGTTACCAGCTTGTCGAGCCTTGCGCTGGCTCAGGATACGAGTGCACCCACAATGCACGCATCCTTGGACGATTCACCGTTGCTCGATGAGATCATAGTTACCGCAACCAGACGCGAAGCGGATGTGCGCTCTGTACCATTCAGCGTGCATGTGATCACAGAGGAAGCGCTGTTACGACTTGGTGCGATTGGATTCGCCGATTACGCACTCACGGTACCGGGAATATCTTTCACTGATGGCGGTACCGGTGGCGAGAAGCAAACGATCCGCGGGATTTCTGCTAACACCTGGTTCGACATCAATTCGGCGACTGCTATGTACTTGGATGAAGTGCCGATGACTAATGCCGGTGGTCCGGTCGGTCCACCTTTCAACCCGGATCCCCTTCTGGTTGATGTGGAGCGCATCGAAGTCCTGCGCGGCCCGCAGGGCACGTTGTTTGGCGCGAGTGCGATGGGTGGGGCGATTCGCATTATTACGAAAAAAGCTGATTTGCTGGAAACAGAAGCGTTTGTCGCCGGCACGGTAACGTCAACAAAGGATGGCGAACTAGGATACGGATTGCACGGGATGTTCAATTTGCCGCTCAGCGATGGTCGGGCGGGGATTCGTGCGGTTGGATACCAGCGTGACCTTGGTGGTTATATCGACAACGTGAGCAATGGGCAAAGTAACGTTAACAATAAGAATGTTGCTGGAGCGAGGTTATCCGCTGCAGTCAGGTTATCCGACAACGCCAGCCTGACCGGGAGGATTGCCTACCAAAACCGGCGAAGCGACGGTCTCGACCATGAAGAGTCTATCGACGGTCCCCGTAGGCAAAGCCGGCTGGAAGAGCCACGTGAAGACGAATGGGTCAACTACAACGTGGTCCTTGATGTCAACCTCGGTTGGGGCACTCTCGTCTCATCGACCTCTTTCTTTGATCGAACAGTCGATGTCCAGGCTGACCTCAGCCCTCTTCTGAATCTCTTTTTCGGCGTCAGCAGCTCTATGTGGGTTGCTAATAAGGAGCAGGTCAAAGAGTTCGTCCAGGAGATACGGCTTGTTTCCAGCGGTGAGGATCGCTTTAACTGGCTTGCGGGTGGGTTCTTCCAGGACCAGGATCAGGGTCGCAACCAGGATTTTCCGTCTCCCGGCTTTGACGGGTTGACAGGTGGTTTGGCATCGATGTTCGGCCCACCTGACAATCTGTTTGTTGATCGCAGTGACTATACGTTGGACCAACTCGCACTCTACGGGGAGTTATCCTACCGCTTGACTGATCGCATCGAGCTTTCTGCAGGTGCGCGCTGGTTCGACATAGATCGGAAGTTCAATTCGAATAGTGCGGGTTTACTGTTTGTGATGGGGACAGCGTCGGATACCGGGTCGACTAGCGAAACCGGCATGACGCCAAAGCTCAGTTTGAGTTATGTGGCCAGCGACCACCTGACGCTGTACGGCACGGCTGCCGAGGGCTTTCGGCCAGGCGGTGTAAATCCACCCGAAGGTTCCACCGCACCAGAGTGCGTTATGGAATTGGCGGCATTGGGACTCTCCGAATTTCCAAGCGGCTACGATTCGGACAGTCTCTGGAGCTATGAACTTGGGGCAAAGGCACGCTGGCACGATGGGCGAGTACGGTTGAACACCGCCGTGTACCACATCGACTGGTCCGGTATGCAGACCAGCAAACTTCTGAATTGCGGAGTCGGACTGATCGAGAACGCGGGAGCTGTCGATAGTGACGGTATCGAATTCGAACTTGTGTCACGACCGGTCGAAAACCTCGAAGTCGTCATGGCAGCCAGTTATAACGATGCGGAGCTACGAGAGGATGTTCCGAACCTGGACGGTCGTGCGGGCGACCGCGTTCCAGGCGTGCCCAGGTTCACCGCCCATATTGGTGCGACTTACTTTTTCTCGGCGTTTGGCAGTCGTGAGGCATTCATCGAAGGAGACTACCGATATGTTAGTAACTCCTTCAATAATTTTGATCGCGCCATCAGTCGCGAACTAGTGTCTTACAATATTTCGAACTTCCGCGTTGGTGTGAAAACGCGACAATGGTCGACTGCGTTATTCGTTAACAACGTATTTGACGAGAGAGGAATCCTCTTTGCCGAGGACAATATTCTCGGGCGATGGGTCACCGTTACGCGACCGCGCACAGTTGGGATTACTGCGACCTGGCATTTCTGATTCGTGGCGAGACGAATCTTGGTCGCTGCGCAATGCTCTTAACGTTATGGCAATCCCATCTTGCGGCGCAGCGTCTGAAATCGGGGGTGATCCCGGAGGTCATCGAAGAATGGTTCAGACGTTGATATGGGCAGATCCGGTGAGCGAATCTCGTAAGCCTTCTCTAGCGACAGAAATGCTTCCTCGTCCCTGCCGAGAATCACATAGATAATCGCATACCAACCGATAGCGACGTCGCCGTAGTCGCGCTCGACCGCAGCCTGAAGTCCCAGGGCTTTATCCTCGTCTCCTTTGATTGCGTATGCCGCCGCAGTCAGCATCCGCGCCTCAAACCCATCCTCGCCGGAGAGCTCCGCAACACGACGTGCCGATTCCAGCACCTCCTCTGGCAACTTTAATAATATGTAAACCAATCCCTTGTTGTAATGCGCGAGCATGAAGTCCGGATTCATCGCCAACACGTCGTCAAACTGTGCCAGGGCCTCGTCGAAGCGACGCTGGTCAAAGAGCGGCCAGCCCACCATCGTCTTGACGAACAAGTTAAGGGGATCTAGTTCCTCGGCTCGTCGAATCTCGTCGAGGGCTTCGTCTGACCGCAATAAGGGGCGCAGTCCCGCAGAATGCCATTGGTGTGCCAAGACCGAGTTAGGATTCAGATCCAACGCTCGCGCGAATCTTGATTCGGACGCCTCCCATTCCCAGCGAAGGACCTTCAAGAAGCCCAGGGTAGCGTGCGCTTCGGCGAGTTCGTCGTCGAGTTCAATCGCTTTTGTTGCTGCCGCCTCGCAATCATCAAGCGATAGTATCTGATTGAAAATGACTAGCGGCTGCATGCAGGCTTCCGCCAGCGCTGCATAGGCCATTGCGAATGCAGGGTCAGTCGAAATAGCATCCTTGTAATAACGAATGGCTGTCCGAAAGGCCTCCTCGCCGAAACTGTTGAAATGATATCGCCCCTTGAGGTACGCCTCATAGGCGTCCGGATCCGGGCTTGTTGCGTGCGCGATATCTGTCGTAGGCTGTAAATTGTCGCGCATCGATGGCGTCAACGTGATCTGTATCTCATCTGCAATAGCGCGCGCGACCTCACCCTGCAGCGCCAGGATATCGCGCAGGTCTCGCCGAAAATTCATGGACCATAGATGACGGTCCGTGGGCCCATGGACGAGTTGCAGCGTAATTCGGACCTCGTCTCCAGCCCGCAGCACGGAACCCTCCAGCAGCGCGTCCACGCCAAGCTCGGCGGCAATTTCGGGCATCGACTTATTTGTGGCTTTGTATTGCATTGCCGAAGTGCGCGAGATCACCTTGAGAGCGCCAATCTGTCCCAACTCGGCGGTCAGCGCCTCGGTCATCCCATCGGTGAAGTACTCCTGTTCGGAGTCCCCACTTAGATTGTCGAGCGGCAGAACAGCGATCGCAGTGATCGGTGCAGGTGCTGCCCTGCCAAACAGTCGACTCTGCACATTGCCTACATTCAGCGCGAACACAGTGGCCAGCAAGGCAATGAGTCCGGCAGTGACTACTATTGTCGCTTTGCGCCCAGCATTTCGTATGCTGGGCGCAAAGCGATCGGAATTTTTTCCGAGATTAGTTTCTTCGGGTCGCCGAATTTCCGCGATCAGGCGATACCCCCGTTTCGGTACGGTTTCAATGTACGTCGGATTGAAAGGATCATCGTGAAGGACGCGTCGTAGCTCGCCGATGGACCGCGTCAATTGCTCATCGGAACCAGTGCTTCCACTCCAGACAGTATCGAGCAGCCGATTTCGGGTCACTAATTCATTGCCATGCTCAGCAAGACAAACGAAAACGTCCATCACCTTAGGTTCAAGGTGATGAATCTCGTCATTCGGACCAGATACTGCTCCCCTCAGCGGTTCAACTTTCCAGGGGCCCAGCAGGAAACCTTGTAGCAACTTGGACGACATTGTGGACACGCTTGGCTGCCGCCGAATCTGTGGCTTTACCGAATAGCCCCGTCTCGACGCGAAATCCCAATCCTATAGATTTTCCACACAAAAAATCACGCTTTTCTACGGGACCTTGCAGCCATTGGTGGCGAGAATTGGCGTTCTTCGCCCAGGCGAAGATTGCGACCAGGCTAATTAACAGCAAGGAGAAGAGTCATGACCATGAAGACCAAGATGGCGCCACCTGTGTTTCTCACTATGGCGCTGATAGCGGGATTTCTGACCGGTAGAGAAGCGTTGGCCCACGACAAAGTGAAAGTAACGGGCTCGTTCGACACAATTTTCGTCAAGGCCGATTTTTTAACGGCGAGCGACGGCGTTTTGCTTCTCGATATCGAGACCCAGGGGTCGTTCGAACTCACAGTCGGGGATCACAATCGAGGCGGCATTATCACCTTTCCCCATATACTCAGTGTTCCGCAAAACCAATCAATACTGGGTTCGATCCACGGTGCGGCGGCAATGGTGTTCGACGATGGCACAAATTGCGTAGGGTTCCAGGGCGGGCCAACAGGCCCCTTGCCGTCCGATACCGTGTTGAAGGGCAAATTCAAGTGTTCTGACGGCACCGAGCTGCGTTTGAAATCAACCAATACGGAGGTCGAGGGTGGCGTCTTTGTAAGAGGCGTCATCAAAGGTAAATTGCTGGTCAGGGACGACGACGATGATGATGATGACGATTGATACTTGGGCATCAGCGTGTACAAGGGAGCTCCGCTTTGGCGGAGCTTCTTCACGTTTGGTACGAATAATCGATTGGGACCGTTTGTAGTCTGTCAAGTTGAACCAGAGCCGCCATTTGATGAGCAGGTTTCGGAGCAGCAGATCTTCACTCTGAGTGCGAATAAGGGGTCAGGAGTTGTCGCTTAATGGGCCTTGAAATCGTCAGTGTCGACTTCATCACGATAATTCTTAGGCGCAAGTATTGGATCAGGGAAAGCTCGCAGGGATAGAAGACGCACACGTTCACCGTGGTACACGTCGCAGCTCACACGATCAGGCACGCAAAACGGCAGTAGTCGGGTAGACCACTGACAAGTTATTGAAGTTTAAGGAAAAAATGGTCGGGGTGAGAGGATTTGAACCTCCGGCCCCTGCCTCCCGAAAACGGATTTCCACTTGTAAGTAGTTGATTTAATTAACTGTAGGGCGTAAGGCGCCCGTTGCAAATGCAGTACCTATCACAACCGTGCAGAGCCGTGTCACACGATTCTCACACAGTGCCTGGAATACTGGGTTTCTAATCTGAATTGACAATACTCCCTTGACAGGTTATCGAGTTCCGATAATATCGTAATGTGATTGAGACCTTCGGAAATGCTCTGGCCGAGGATTTGTTCGACGACAGGCGAACGAAAGCCACGCGGGCATTTCCTCCAGAGCTTTTCCGGGCGGCGAGGCGAAAGCTGCTTTATTTGCACGATGCAGCGGAGCTTGAGGATTTGCGAGTACCTCCCGGTAATCGTTTGGAAGGCCTCAAAGGAAATTGGAAGGGATTCCAATCAATCCGGATTAACGATCAATGGAGAGTGGTTTTCCGTTGGGAAGGTGGAAGCGCCTTCGATGTACAAATTGTCGATTACCACTGACGGAGGATGCGCAATGGCCAGACAACCTAAAAACCCGTTTCACCCTGGCGAGATACTGCTTGAGGAGTTTCTCGAGCCAGAGGGCGTTACTCAGGCGGCTCTTGCAGAAAAAATCGGCTGGACGAAGACTCGTTTGAATGAACTCATCAAGGGAAAACGCGGTATTACCGCAGCGGCGGCACTTGATTTGGCTGATGCTCTGGGTACGTCGCCGAAACTGTGGATGAATCTTCAGGCTACTTTCGATCTGGATAAAGCGGCGAAGGCCAGGCGAGTGGCCTGATCGGGTACCCTCCATGACGCATCTTCAAAACGCAACGCAACCGTCCGTGGTAACGGAGTAAAACCCAACCCAGGCCGGGCCGATAAGATTTCGGATAGATGGGACGAATTAGTCGCGTCACTACGGAGCGAAGCGCTGTAGTGACGCGGCACGCTGGACCAACAATGGTGGGGGCTCTGGACCTTTTCTGCGAGTTTTCGAGACAAGTGATGCGGCCTGCGGACGTGTGGTCGGTGGTCAACTCTCCAAACAACGAAATCGCCGATTTGGGCTCAACGATTTAACCTAAATTATTCCGGCTGGCCACCTCCGCTGTGCACACCACACGCCCAATCGTCGTATTCGAAATCTTCACCATTTATTGTCTCGCGCCAATCAGATACACCACAATAAGGGCAACCTTCCGTTGGACTGATGTAGACCGCGAGGGCGGAACACGCCACAATCAAGGTGCCACTGGGTGGCGGAGTAATGGGACAGGTTTCGACCTTGCGTTTCCATTCAGTAACACAATCAATTGTCGTACATATCCTTGATTTAACAAACACTGATTCCAAAGACGAGGTTGAAAATATCTCTGCGCTCCAAGACGTCGCCAGCCGGACCTTAGTACCTTGGAAATTTGCGTTGAAATAAGACGTCATGCTTTGTGCGTTGCTATCAGATGCTTGGAAAATTCCAACGCTAAAAATGATAAACACCAGTAAGTTTTTCATCGCACTGTCTCCCTATTCAGACACAACTCTACTTAGGCACACCTCTGCAATCTTGGCGTCGATGCTTTGCCGTTCTCTTTCGTACACTTTTCTATAATCTATTTTGATATCCGCCGAGTGGTTTTTCTGCTTTTCCAAAAAGGCTTCAAATATCGCCGCCTCGTCGGTGTCAAGTGTGCTCATAAAGTTTCGGTATTCGATCAACTCAGCATCCGTTCTAAATTCGTATGTCGCCTGCATTAATTCGGCGGCCGCATCACCGTACACAAGAGGTGTTGAGCCATTGCATCCGGCATCGTAGAACCTATCGGCGACCGATTTCTGTATGGTTTTGTCGGCCTGCAGGAGTACAACTACCATGCTTCGCGCTTTCTCTTTCGACCCGCCCATAATTGATTGGATGTCATCTGCCGCTGTATTAGGCATTGACCTTTCAATTTCAGAGATGAGTTGGACGAAAAGCCCGAATGACTTGCTTGTAGACATAGTGTTAGAAAAGACGTGTGCCTCAATCACTTCATCGTTGTCAAGGCGCTCCTGAATCTTACTGGGCAGCTCTTGAGAAAAAGTTGGCGTTGTCAGAAACACCAAAGCGATTGAATGAATAAAGTGTTTCATTTGCATACTCCGATACATTTGCAGACACCTCTCAGATAGCCAGTCATACCATATTTGTGCGTTTTTGCTCAAATATCGCGCATGACGATAGCATCCAGCAAGAGTAGAACCGCAGCGCCGATAGCCAAAAGTATGAGGGCCTTGACGTCCATTGTGTCGTCTCATGATGTAATTCGTGACCCGCTAAAGATGGCAGCGCAGTGCGCAGTGCACAGCGCACAGTGCTATCGCTACCGTGTCGAAGATCAAATCCAGCCCAAGTAGTACCCCCTATCCACACCCGAGATAGCCTGTTATTTAGCCCATCCTTCAAGGCTGACGGGCCGTTATCCACACACCTAACTAAGGAAACCTCAAGTGACAACTGTATCCACGCAAGTACCTAACCCGAACGTCGGCGTACCGACCTCCACGGGTGTCGTAAGCTTCCCCTTGTCTGA
>DDIP01000296.1 GCA_002338605.1 Proteobacteria bacterium UBA1847
AGGGCGTGCGTCATCTGATGTAGAATTTCAACTCTACATATGCAGGTGAATTTATGAGTTTTTTCATTTCTGATAAGAAAGCACGGTGGCCAGGTCGGGTAGCGCGGACTGTCTTTTTAACTTTACTGGTAACCGGCTGTACCAGCGAAACGCCAACATTCGATTCTACGCTGAAGCGACATATCGAAGCGATCACGCAACGGGACCTCAGTGCCTATATAAGCACGATAACGGAGCGTCAGGATCTAACGGTCATTTTTCCTGACGGGTCGCGCTTATCGACGCGGGAACAGGTAATAGACTTTCACCGTACCTGGTTCGCCGACCCCGAATGGCGCATGGATATTGAGGAGGTTTGGCGACTGGTATCAAATGACTTCGCCGTCGTCCTACTCCGGACAGCGTACCGTGATACGGCCGCGGGTGAGCCGCGGTACGCCTGGCTAAGTATGTCTTTTGCGAAAGAGAAGGGCTCGTGGCGGCTTGTGTTCGATCAGAACACTCGGATCTTGGATAACGACGCCGAAGTTTCAGAATAAAGCTAAATTCAGGGAAATTGGGTCCGAGGCTTTTGAAGGACTGGCCAATGGTGGCGGTGTGTGCGCTAAACTGCTGTTCAGACAAAAAAACACGAGCTGCTCCAATGACACGCCATCTCATCCTGCTTGCCTGCCTGTCCCTGTTTACCGTACCTGCCGTCGCCGATATCAGAGATTTGATTCCTGAAGAGGTGCTGTATCAGATTGCGGAAGAGACATTAGGCGAAGCGGCGAAACGCAATCTTGACACGATCACGTTGCAACACCGCATGCGTGCAAGTACGCAATTCGAATCCGCCACACAACATATCCTTGAGCAACTGAAGGCGTACGGTCTGGATGAGATTGATGTACTCGAATACGCGGCCGATGGCAAAACGATGTACGGAACGCAGAAATCGCGTCCGGTATGGGAGGTGCGTTTCGCTCAGCTCTGGGAGGTCCGTAAGGAAGAGGGAAGGACGGTCCGCGTTCGGAAACTTGGTGACTGGGATTCCGTTCCACTCAGCCTTGCCCAGGACAGTTTATCCGGTGATGTAACGACAACCTTGGCGGACATTGGCGCAGGCACTGACGACGCTGACTATGCGGGTAAAAACGTCAAAGGAAAACTAGTGTTGACGTCCAGTCAACCTGAAGCCGTTGTCGATCGTGCCGTCGGGGAGCTCGGTGCGGCGGGTATCATTTCGTATGCGCCCAATCAGAAATCGGCCTGGTGGAAAGAAGACGACAGGCTGGTTCGCTGGGGACATATTGGTTCGTTCCCCAAGACTCACTCCTTTGGATTCATGATCTCTCTGGGCGAGGCCAGGGCGCTTCAGCAGCGGCTGGAAGCGGGCGAAGACGTCTTGTTTCATGCCGTGGTCGACGCCCAACACAAGCGCGGAAAGTATCGTTTTGCGACCGCCGCGATCAAAGGTACTGACAAGGCAGACGAGGAAATCAATCTCACCTGCCACCTGGACCACCCGCGACCGGGTGCCAACGATAATGCGTCCGGATGCGTATCCATTCTTGAAGTAGCGCGAACGCTCACATCGCTCATCGACGATGGTCTATTGCCGCGCCCGTCACGAACGATCCGTTTCCTTTGGCCCGCGGAAATCGAGGGCAGCATCATGTACCTCTCGGAACATGACGATCCAACGCGAATCAAGGCGAACATCCACATGGATATGGTTGGTGGTGCTCCGGTGACCAGGTCGGTCTTCCGTATCTCGGGCGGGCCTTACAGCGTGCCGTCTTTCATTGCCGATTTCGGTCACGAGATCGGTCGCTTCGTGAACGATCAAACCAGGCGCTATGCCGACGGCGAGGACGTCATGTTTCCGCTAACGGCACCGGAAGGCGGCAAGGAACCACAAATGGCGCTGATGGAAGGCCTCGATATGGGCAGCGACCACGACGTCTTTTTTGAAGGAACGTGGCGAATTCCGGGCCTCTACCTGCACGACTGGCCGGACCGCTACATTCACACGAACTACGATCTCGCGGCGAATATCGATCCGACGAAACTCAAGCGAGCAGCGTTCATCGGTGCCGTTACTGCATGGTATCTCGCGGGCTTTTCAGATGATGACGTGACGGGCGTAATGAACCTGCTGGAACGAAACGCTTTGTCCCGCAGTGCGGTTCTAGCGGAACGTCGCAGTACGCTTCCGGCAATCGACGCGGCGGCAACGACGCGGATTCACTTCGCGATGGAGCGGCGAAAGGTTCACAGTGTTGAGGCTTTTGCACACCTGCCGGAGAGTCTTCACCAGGATGCTGTCGCATATCTTGAAAGGCTGGAGAACCTGATGGCGACACCGGCACCGAAGATCATGCAACGGCGTGATGAAACGGTTTACGTGCGCAATGCGGACATAGAAGGCCCTATGCATGCCTTCGGCTACTCGTTTATCGAGGACAAGTTGAAGAGTGAGACACTTGCCGGCCTGAAATTGAACGGTCACAGCACGCCGTATGGCGACAGCGGCATGTTCACCTACGAAGCACTGAATTTTGTCGATGGCAAGCGAACGGTGAGTGACATTCGCGACTGGCTCGTCGCCGAGATGGGTGAGGTTTCGGTCGAGGATGTAGCCGGGTATCTGGCCGCGCTTGAGTCGATCGGGGTCGTCAAACGTCAATTGATCCAATAACAAAAACCAACCGTGATCAGCTCCCATAAATATTTACACGATTGCACTGGGGGGGTTGGGGTCGCGATAACTCTGGGCATGCTGCTTTGATCCCGAATGAGGTCAGGCTGCAACACTCAAGGGCACTTGCAAAGATGCAGATTGTGACCCGGACCCGCGCAATTGACCGCGATTTCCCTGATCATCAACAGCAACAACGCGAATTCTCCGATCAGGAACCTATATGTCTCTACGCTATCAAACTACAGTGCTGTTGCTGGCACTCGGTCTTTCAATACCTGTCGCAGCGAAAGCGGAAATCTATAAGTGCGTGGCTGAGAATGGGGAGTTAACATTCTCACAAGCACCCTGTCCGGAAGAGGGCAGCAAAGTCACTGTGATGTCGTCGACCGGTGGCTCAAGCCGCGACGCGGCAGACTGCGAACACGCGCGTCGATTCGCGCTCACTACCGCTCAACAAATGCGATCAGGTGCCCAATCGACCGCAATCTTCGACAGCTATGGCGGGATTGACGCCCTATCGAGAGGCTCTGTGAGTCTGATCAGCTACGTTTTTCAATTCCGGACGAACGACGACATTTCGGCGGAACGAGTCTCGGCGTTGGCTACCGCCAAGTGTCAGGCGAGGGCGTTTGGGGACGTTAGCTGCGAGCAATTGCCGCCGTCATTCACGAGGCGACTCGGCAGTTGCGAGATCGACGGTGAAGAGGCGGCGAGCGCTATTGTGGACAACAGCGAGCTCTGGGGTTCGCAGGCCGATCAATTTCCTCTCGGCGGTGGTCAGGCGGAGAAT
>DDIP01000438.1:0-4840 GCA_002338605.1 Proteobacteria bacterium UBA1847
GCGAGTGGCGGTACGGAGCCGCCACCCCCGCCACCGGTGACTGTCACCAAGGCCGAGGCGGTGCAACTGCTGAATCAGGGCGGCTTCGGTGCCGTTGAAGGCGATACCGAGCAAGTCATCGCATTGGGTTTAGAAGGCTGGATCGACAACCAGATGCAAAAGCCGGTCTCCTTGCAATTGCCCCATGTGCAGTCGGTACCGCCACCGCAATTCATGTTTCAGCTGCAGGAAGACTGGGTCGACATCTGGTTTCGCAATGTTGTCAACGGTGACGATCAGCTGCGCCAGCGCGTCGCGTTCGCGTTGTCTGAAATCCTGGTTGTTTCGCAGCTTGGAGCGCTTGCACAGGCACCTTATGCGCTGGCGGACTACTATGATGTCCTGGCACGCAATGCGTTTGGCAACTACCGCACATTGCTGGAAGAGGTCACATTGCACCCCGCCATGGGCGTTTACCTCAGCATGCTCGGCAACGAGAAACCAAATCCTGTCTTGAATATCCGACCCGACGAGAATTACGCGCGTGAATTGATGCAGCTGTTTTCGATTGGTCTGGTCGAATTGAATCTCGATGGCACAGAAAAGCTCGACACGTTTGGCGAGCCGATACCTACTTACGATCAGGCCATTATTGAAGGGTTTGCGCATGTGTACACCGGCTGGACCTGGGCAAACTCACCCAGTTTCGAACAGGCACGTGGCACGCCGGTAACGCAGGTCGTACCGATGGAGCTATGGCCTGCCTACCATGACACCGGCGAAAAGCGCCTGCTCAACGGAGTGATACTGCCGGCCGGGCAGAGTGGCGAGCAGGACTTGTCCGACGCCCTCGACAATATTTTCGAACACCCGAACGTAGGCCCCTTTATCGCAACGCGACTGATCCAGCGCCTGGTGACCAGCAATCCGTCTCCTGGCTACATAAGAAGAGTTGCAAGCGCGTTCAACAACAATGGCAGCGGCATCCGCGGCGATCTGGGCGCTGTTATCAAAGCGATCCTGCTGGACCCGGAAGCTCGTCCCGACATGGCGATGGAAATCGATGGCAAGCTAAAGGAACCGTTGCTGCGATTGACCCAGTTGTTCCGTGCCTACAATGCGACCTCCAACAGTGGCCGCTTTCCATTGGTCGCGTCCTACATACTGTTTGGACAGGGCCCGTTGCAGTCGCCGTCGGTCTTCAATTTTTTCAGTCCATTCTATGCACCGCCCGGTGAAATTCGTGACAGCGGCCTGGTCGCTCCGGAACTCGGTATTGCGACCGAATACCAGAACACGCTGTTCACAAATTACATGTTTGGCCAGGTGTTTGGACTCAACCAGACCAGCCAGTCGCTGGGTGACGACGATGTTTACATCGATTTTTCCGAAGAAATGCTGATCGCAGCCGATGCCGATGCGCTGATCGATCTTGTTGCCGAAAAGCTGCTGGGCGGGCAGATGTCCGACACGCTTCGCAATGAGATCAAAGGCATGCTGGCGCTGATTCCGGAAACTGACACTGCCATTCGCGCGGCGGAGACGATCTACTTTGTAGTGACGTCACCCGAATTTGCCTACCAGCGCTAGTGGCGAGGAGAAGCCCATGAAAACATTGAATCGACGTGATTTTCTCCGTACCAGCGGCGCGGCTGCTGTCTTTGCGGCAACGCCAGGGCTTGCCTATTCGCAGGTGATCGGCAGTGGTGGTGCATTCGATGACTACCGGGCACTGGTTTGTGTGTTCCTGTTCGGCGGCAATGATTCGTTCAACATGCTCGTGCCGAACAGCAATGCTGAGTACGGTCTGTACGCAGCATCGAGACAGAATCTTGCCATCGCGCAAGGGGACCTGTTACCGATTACACCGCCAGGGCAGGGCAGCGTAACCTATGGCGTGCATCCATCGATGAGCGGTTTTCAGAACCTGTTCGAGACAGGCAGTGCCGCGATTGTCACGAACGTGGGTCCACTGATCGAACCGACAACGAAGGACAGTTTCTTCAACGGTACGGCGACGCTTCCGCCGCAGCTTTTCTCGCACAATGATCAGCAGGATCAATGGGCGAGCTTGCGTGGCAATGTGCCGAGCAATACCGGGTGGGCGGGCCGCATGGCCGATCTGATTCGCAGCGGAGTTACGGAACAGCAGATGGCGACCAATGCGTCGCTGTTTGGCGCCAACCTGATGCAGTCGGCAGACGAAACCGTCGCCTACGTCATGGGTCCCGGCGGGCCGCTGCAATTCGAAGGCTTTTCGCTCGACCCGGACAGTATCCTGTTTCAGCAGCGCGAGGCATTTCGGCGCATTGTTGATGCACAGTACGCCTCCGTCTACGAGCGTGGATTTGCGGACGTTCAACGTCGGGCGATTGACGCCGCCGACACCGTCACTGCGGCGATAGACTCAGCGCCGATCATCAACGCGACGTTTCCGCAGTCACAGCTTGGGACGCAATTGAGCAGCATCGCCCGGCTGATTGCGGTGCGCGATCAACTGGAAATGAAGCGGCAGATATTCTTCGTTGCTGCCGGAGGTTTTGACTCGCATGATGACCAGAATGACAATCAGCCCGGTCTGCTCGCGGACATCAGTGATGCCATCGCGGCCTTCCATGCGGCAACCGTCGAACTCGGCATAGATGACAGTGTCACTACGTTCACGCAGTCCGATTTCGGCCGAACGCTGACCTCAAATGGCGATGGTACTGACCACGCCTGGGGCGGTAATCAGCTGGTAATCGGTGGTGCGGTTGCGGGCCGACAGTTGTACGGAAATTATCCTCTGCTGGATATCGGCGGTGCTGAGGACGTTGGTGGCGGGCGAATGATTCCCTCGACTTCAGCCGATCAATACGCGGCAACGCTGGCAAAATGGTTCGGAATTCCGGATCTGGACCTTGATATCGTTGCGCCGAACCTATCGAACTTTGCACAGCGTGACCTTGGGTTTATGATCTCCTGATTCCAATTCAGGGGTATCCAAATGAAAAACCACGTTGCGGCTTTGTTTGCCGCCCTGCTTCTTATCGCCGCGTGCGGCCAGTCCAAAGAAGAAGCCACCACTGAGGTCGTCGACGCGGGTGCTGCGTTGCACGCGTTGTTCGACGAGCATTTCGAGCGCAACCTCGAGATGAACCCGCTGAGTGCGACGTTTATTGGCGACTACCGCTACAACGATCGCCTGGCAAATTCAAACAGTGCTGAGTATCGCGCTGCGGCCGAGGCAATGGACAAGGAGTTTCTTGCACGACTACTTGAGATTGATCGTTCAAAACTGGGTTACCAGGACCAGCTCAGCTACGACCTGTTCCGGATCAACCGCGAACAGTCGCTTGAGGGCAACCAGTTTCCTTTTCACCTGCAGCCGATCAACCAGTTTTACTCGATCACGAACTTCTTCGTACAGCTTGGCAGCGGCACCAGCGCACATCCGTTCAAGACTGTTAAGGACTACGAGGATTTCCTGAGCCGTGCCGATGATTATTCGGAGATTACCGATACGATCATCGCGAATATGAAAGAGGGCATGCAAAAGGGCGTGACGCAACCGCGCATCCTGATGGAAAAACTGTTGCCACAGGTTGACGCGCACGTCGTCGACAGGGCTGAGGACAGCAATTTCTGGGGTCCGATCGAAAACATGCCGGAAGACTTCAGTGCCGAAGATCGTGAGCGGCTGACTGCGGCGTACGAAGAAAAGATCATGAACACGATCGTTCCTGCGTATCAGCGCATCAGTAATTTCCTCGGCGATGAGTACATTGCCGCGGCGCGCGAAACTGTTGGTTTGTATGCACAACCGAACGGCGACGACTGGTATGCCTACATGGTTCGTGTTCGTACCACCACTGACATGACGCCGGACGAGATTCACCAGATCGGGCTGAATGAGGTTGCGCGTATCCATGAAGAGATGCGAGGCGTGATGAAAGAGGTCGGTTTTGAGGGTGATCTCAAGGATTTTTTTGAGTTCGTCAATACCGATGACCAGTTCTTTTTTGACGAAGCGGAAGAGCTCATCCAGGGTTACCGTGACATGTCGGATCGCATCACGGAGCTCTCGAAGAACCTGTTCGACGTGATGCCGAAGACGGCATTTGAAGTACGCCGAGTCGAACCTTTCCGCGAGGCATCGGCCGCGGGCGGGTCTTATCAGGCGGGTACGCCGGACGGTTCGCGACCGGGCATCTTCTACGCCAATGCCTATGACATCAAGGCGCGTGGCAAGTGGGCAATGGAATCGCTTTTCCTGCACGAGGCGATCCCGGGTCATCACTTCCAGATCATGATTCAGCGCGAGAATGAGGACCTGCCCGGTTTCCGACGGTTTGGTGGGTTCACTGCGTACTCCGAAGGCTGGGGCCTGTATGCGGAGTCGCTCGGCAAGGAACTCGGTGTTTATACAGACCCCTACCAGTACTTCGGCGGCCTAAACGCGGAGCTGTGGCGCTCAATTCGACTGGTTGTCGATACCGGCCTGCATGCCAAGCAGTGGTCACGGCAGGACGTACTCGACTACATGTACGCGAACTCGGCCGTGGCCGAAGCACGTGCAGTTGCCGAGGCTGAGCGCTTTATGGCGATTCCCGGTCAGGCGCTGGCCTACAAGGTCGGCCAACTGAAGATTCGGGCCATACGCGACAAGGCGGAAGCCGCCCTGGGCGACAAATTCAACGTCAAGGATTTCCACACCGAAGTCCTCAAAGACGGCGCAATGCCCTTATCGATGCTGGAAGCCAAAATCGACCGCTGGATCGCCACGCAAATCTAAAGTTACGGTGACAGTCACCGCAATTGCAGATACGGTGGCAGTCACCTTAATTGCATTATCGAGATATGGTGACTGCCACCTTAATTG
>DDIP01000438.1:4930-5314 GCA_002338605.1 Proteobacteria bacterium UBA1847
ATGGTGACTGCCACCTTAATTGTTTATGACGCTTGATCGCTTTGTACGGATTGCGATTGCCGTTGTTGTGGCGCTCGTGTTTGTTGTTGCGATTGCTGCGCTGCTGTTTATCAGTGAATCCGCATTGAACGTGTGGGACCGTCTGCGGGCGGGCCCACCGTTTATTCTCTATAGCTACATCGGCATCATGGTCTTGCTGGCGTTTGCTGCGATTTGGCTCATTGTTCGCTTGGTCGTAAAGAAAAAGGTCGGGCCGGAAAAGGTCGGAAAGCCGCTTTCGAAAGCCGATATCAAGGAACGCTTGCGGCAAGCCGATGCGGCAGGAGTTGATACCAGCGCCGCGCAGGCGGAATTGCAGCAACTGGCTGCACGACAGGCGACGGG
>DDIP01000438.1:5433-5568 GCA_002338605.1 Proteobacteria bacterium UBA1847
GCAATTCACCTGTGTTTTTTCGGTGAGATCAGTACCGGAAAAAGTTCGCTGATCAAGGCACTGGTACCGTCCGCTGACGTCCTGATCGATGCGGTTGGCGGATCCACCGCGGCCGTACGGCACTACCGGTGGCGA
>DDIP01000463.1 GCA_002338605.1 Proteobacteria bacterium UBA1847
CCAAAGGTCGGCGACGCTTCGGGACAGAAATACGTCAGCCGGGGGGGAGCCGATATTGAAAATCAGCTTGCGTGTGTGAACTTCGCTGACATCATGGGTAACAGTCACCGGAATACCCGTCTCGTCGGTAAATCCGGCGAAAAGCCCCGGCAGATAACGCTCGTCAGTATAAGAAGCGTAAACAACAATGGGCTCGTGCCGAACCGGCGGTTCTCCGGACTCGCAGGATGCGAGGCAACTGGGTACAAACAGGAATAGGACCCTGTAGTTCATTGCATTCCTTCAACAACAACCCGATCACGGCCGGCCGACTTGGCGGCGTACAGCGCAACGTCCGCACGCGCAATCAGTGAATCCCCGACGGTCTTCAAATCAGCGTCACCGGACTTCGGGCGCACCTCCGAAATGCCGATAGATACGGTGACTGTCACCGTATCTTTGCAGGGGAGTGTGATTGGCGACTCGGAAATGGCTTGCCGAATTCGTTCGGCGAGCAGTCTGGCGGAGGATACCTCGGTGTTGGGCAGCAACACGATGAACTCTTCACCGCCGAAGCGTGCTGCAACGTCGCTCGCTCGCACCTGCGATTCGATCCGGTGGGCAAGTTCGCGCAACACCGCATCCCCGGCAGCGTGACCCCAGGTGTCGTTGATGCGTTTGAAGCGATCTACGTCCAGCATCAGGCAAACCAGTCCGGTCTGATCACGCCGTGCCCGGGCCAGCTCTTCGACAAGTCGCACGCTCAAGTAGCGCCGATTGTGCCAGCCGGTCAGCACATCGGTGAAGCCGCTGCGCAACAAGCGCGCGCGGTTTACTGAATTTTCGATACAAAACGAGGCGATAATACCAAGGTGTGCCAGAAAATCGCTCGCATGCTGTCGAGTGAAGCGATCAGGATCATCGCTGCAGAGATTGATGCTGCCGATGAGTTTGCCGCGGTGGGTCAGCGGGATCATCGCGATGCTTTTAGCGCCGCTCGCTCCCGGGCAGATCATCGAATGATCGCAGGCGGCAAATGCCCCCAGCCAGGGCTTGTAGAGTGCAATGTATTGCGGCGCAAGACCGGTCAGTGATTCAACCATCAGCAGGTTCGGAAAGCTCTCAACGGGCGTGCCATTGGCCATCAACAGGTGGCGGATGTCGTAATCGGGATCACAGATGACGACGCTGACGTATTCAAGCCCGTAGCTTGCGCGGAGCCCACCCACCAGGGCTTTGAGCAGTGCGTCAAGATCTTCCGCCTGCAGCAACCGGAGTTCCCGTTTTTGCGAGCGGCGCAGTTTATCGTCGTTGCGAGCGACCTGCTCGGTCAGCTCAACCAGCCTTCGTTGTGCTGCGGCAAGTTCCGCGCGCAGCTCTTCCTTCGACAGCTCATCGTTTGAACGCATGAGAACAGCCTCTCCCTAGCCTCTCATCAGCCTCGCAATGCGAGGTATTCGCGACCCTTTTTCATTAGGTCCACAAAAGCCTCTTCGTCGCCGCTTGCAACTGTATCGCGTATCCTCGCAGCGGCTTCACACAATGCATCGAGCGGTCCCAGCCCGAACCTGTTCAGATTTTGAATTTCAAAATACAGGTGCGGGTTGTCCTGTGCAACCGCCGCCGAAACCAGTAGTTGTGAGTCGAAAGTGGTCGACGACATGCGCGCCAGCCTTGGCGCCGCCTCACCGCTTTCGGCCAATGCGGTAAAGAACGCGATATTGAGCGCGTGTGACAAACCCAGTACGTAGGCGATCAGGCGATCATGATCTTCGAGGCCCATGTCGAGGATTTCCACCATCGTCGATGTGAACATCTCCTTTGCGGCCGCCGTCGCTTCGGCATCGCCGGCATCACAAAAAATCAGGTGGCGCCCGGACAGCAGTCGGGTGTCGGGGCCGAACATCGGATGCAGCGATGTCACGCGGCATCCGGCCGACCGAAGCTCCTTGAGACCGTCCATCAAGGGCGACTTCAATGATCCGATATCGAATATGAGTCCCCTGGGTTTCAGCACCGCGAGTTGTGCCAGCACGCGTCCTGAGACCGCAAGCGGTGCGGCAACAACAATGACATCGTAATCGACGCCCGCATCAGGCCAGGCGCTGAATTGTCCGGGGCCATTCTCAACAGTCGGGTCGGCGATTGTTGTCGCGAATCCCTGCGACATGAAAAATTCCGCAAACCAGCGGCCCATTTTGCCGGCACCGCCGATTACAAGGACTCGTCGCCCGTCGCCCCTCCCTTCGGCAACCACGCGATCACGCTCCTGGCTTTCGAGAGACGTGCGAATCAGCATCTGCAGCAGGTCTTCGACGAGATCAGGATCAACGCCCATTTCCGTCGCCTGGGCACGGCCCATGTCGAGCACTTCTTTTTCACGTGCGTAGTCCCTCGTGCCGGTCCCCGATGATTGCTTGGTCTTGCCGATTTCGGCGACGATGCGTTGCCTCTCGGCGATCATCTCAACCAGGCGCTGGTCGACGGCGGATAATTTTTTACGCAGGTTATCGAGGCTCATGGGCGAAGCAATGTCTGTAATGGGTCCGCTTTCCTTTTACAGCAGAGCGTCGCACAACGAAAGCCGGCCCGATCGAAACCGGGCCGGCTGTATGCCCTCTCGTCAGGGCGATCCGCCCCTAGTACCACCGATAGCTGTATCGACGGTGCTCGAAACGATATATCTGGAACAATTGATTCCAGCTAATGTGGCGATCAGCCCGCCAGTGCGTGTGCTTGAACCAGCGACGAAACGAGCGGTCCTTTTTCAGCCATTTCGGCATGTGCTTCGAACGCTGGTAGCGATGATCGTGCCTGTCCCATCGCTTGCCGCGGTGAGTATCGTAGTACCGATCGTAGTCGCGGGAATAATAACCATCGGATCGCCAGCGCTTGTCGCGTGACTCCTCATGCGCCGAAGCCGGCGCCGCGTCAATCAGCAAAAGACTTCCCGCGATGAGAGCCAAAGAAATAAACTTGTTCATGATGAACCTCCGGTTTGTTCGGGTACGACTGCAGACTACGTCCCGCCGAATGAACCAATACTGAATTCAACTTGCTGATTTTATTATAATTATGAACGCGAGATGAACGCGCCCGGCAATCGTGAGAATATGCCGGTCACCCAGCCAACCAAGACGCCACAAGGAACAACACGATGAAGACGCGCGCCGCTGTAGCCTTTGAAGCAGGCAAACCACTTGAAATTGAAATGCTGGACCTCGGTGGACCGAAGGCGGGCGAAGTCTTGATTCGAAACGTGGCCACGGGCGTTTGCCATACCGATGCGTTTACGTTGTCCGGCGAGGACCCGGAGGGAATTTTTCCGGCTGTACTTGGCCACGAAGGCGGCGCTATCGTTGAGGAGATCGGTGCCGGCGTCAAATCGGTCAGCGTTGGCGATCATGTGATCCCGCTGTACACGCCGGAATGCGGAGAGTGCAATTTTTGCACATCAGGCAAGACCAATCTGTGCCAGGCCATTCGCGTGACCCAGGGCAAGGGACTCATGCCGGACGGCACATCGCGCTTCTCGCTCAACGGCAAGCCGATATTTCACTACATGGGCACATCGACTTTCAGCGAATACACCGTGCTGCCAGAAATCGCTATTGCCAAAATCAGCAAGAAGGCACCTTTGGAGAAGGTCTGCCTGCTGGGTTGTGGTATCACGACCGGAATCGGGGCCGTCCTGAATACCGCCAAAGTTCAGCCGGGCGATACCGTTGCAGTTTTCGGGCTCGGCGGCGTTGGCCTGAGCGCGATTCAGGGCGCATCGATAGCGAAGGCCGGCCGTATCGTTGCGATCGACATCAATGAAGACAAATTCGAACTTGCAAAACAATTCGGTGCAACGGATTGCGTCAATCCAAAAAAACACGACGCGCCGATTCAGGCGGTTATCGTCGAACTAACCGGCGGGGGCGTTGACTTTTCGTTCGAATGCGTCGGCAACACTAACTTGATGCGCGCGGCGCTGGAATGCTGCCATAAAGGCTGGGGTGAATCGGTAATTGTCGGCGTCGCCGGTGCCGGACAGGAAATTTCAACTCGACCTTTCCAGCTGGTCACCGGCAGGGTCTGGCGAGGCACAGCCTTCGGTGGCTGCAAGGGGCGCTCGCAACTCCCGGGCATGGTCGAGCAGTACATGGATGGCGATATCAAGATCGACGAATTCATTACCTATACGATGCCGCTAGAGGACATCAACAAAGCGTTCGACCTGATGCACGAAGGCAAAAGCATCCGCACTGTTATTCATTTCTGACCGCCGCAATCCGCGTGACCAACGTTGCTGTAGCAACAAGCTCTCCGCTGGCAGCCGAAGCAGCGCGTGAAGTCGCTGCGGCGGGCGGCAACGCCGTCGATTGTGCCCTGGCGGCTGCGTTGCTCGCGATAAACACCGAACCCGGTGTTTGCGCGCTCGCCGGCAGCGCCTATATTACCGTTTGGCCTGCGAACGGTGACCCGGTCACCATAGACGGAAACGCCGCCGTACCGGGTGCCGGACTTTCACGCGCCGAACGCGGCCACGGTGCCGAAAGCGTATCGATGGAATACGGTGGCGGCATCGAAACACTGGTCGGACCCGGGTCTGTCGCCATCCCGGGGACTCTCGCCGCAATCGAGCATGCCTGGAGACGCTACGGCGTCACGAGCTGGCAAGCCATTTTTTCGCCCACGATTCGCGCGACCCGAGACGGCTTTCCATTGTCGAGCGCCTGCCACTATTACCTTGGATACTCCGGCGACAGCATCTACGGGCGCAGCAAAGAGGGCTTCGACGCATTGCATCTTCCCGACGGCACGCTTCGCGACATCAAGGCCGCCATCGTGATTCCGGGCCTGAGTGACACGCTGGATGCGATCGCAGAAGAAGGCGCCGACCTCTTTTACAGGGGCGAGCTGGCAGCGACACTCGCTCGTCACTGCCGCGACGGCGGTGGAATGCTGACTCGGGAAGACCTGGCAAGCTACCGGCCGATCGACCGTACCCCCCTGATGGCCACTCTCGGCGGCTGGCAGATCGCAACAAACCCTCCTCCGGCGGTCGGCGGCGCCGTCCTGACGGCAATGTTGATTGCCTGTTCAACAATAACGACGCGGCGCTGGACTCGAGAAAGCCTGCGGCAACTTATCAACGCCCAGCAGGCGTGTCTCGATTTTCGCAAACGGCGCATGGATCTGGCAGCCGATATGAATACGGAAGCAACCGAACTCATCGAATCGGCGCAGAGCGGGCGGTTGCTCAGTCGCTGGACGTCGGCGTCGACGGTGCACACCTCCGTCGTCGACAGTGACGGCACTGCCTGCGCAATAACCGCATCGTCGGGCTACGGTTCCGGCGAAATGCCGGCCGGCACCGGCCTGTGGCTCAACAACTGCCTCGGCGAAATCGAACTCAATCGCCGCGGTCTGGACGCCGGT
>DDIP01000385.1 GCA_002338605.1 Proteobacteria bacterium UBA1847
AATCGGCGGTGACCTCAAGCCGCTGCACCTCGATACGATCGGCCACAAGACCATTGCTTTCGATGAACTGCCCGGCGCTTTTCAGGCTTACATCGACGGCAAGGTAACGGGTCGCATTGTGGTGCAAATCGCTTGACCAGGAACGCCAGGCGCCTCGGTGAATTCGCGCCGATCGCTGATCGGGTCCTTACGCCGGTTTCGGCGCAAGCTTAAAGTTTCCACAATGCTCTATTTGGGAAACGCCCCTTGGGTGGTTTAGAATCCCGTCCCCCGGAAGTTTTAATCTCAATTAAAACCCGACCAACCTTGAGGGTCCGACATGAGCAGAGGTGCTCGTTTTCGTGCGGCGCTGGAGGCGGAAAAACCGCTGCAGATCGCCGGCACCATTAACGCCTATTCCGCCTTGCTTGCTGAACGAGCAGGCTTCAAGGCGATCTATTTGTCCGGGGCAGGCGTTGCGAACGCATCCTACGGCCTGCCCGATCTCGCGATGACGACCTTGAATGATGTTTGCGAGGACATTCGTCGCATCGCCTCCGCGACGGACGTGCCCTTGCTTGTCGATGCCGACACCGGCTGGGGCGGCGCTTTCATGATCGCTCGCACCGTGCGCGAAATGACACGGGCCGGTGCCGCAGGCTGCCATCTTGAAGACCAGGTCGCCATCAAGCGTTGCGGACACCGGCCCGGCAAGGCGCTGGTCGCCGCCGATGAAATGGCCGATCGATTGAAGGCGGCTGTCGACGGTCGCATTGACGATGCCTTTGTCATCATGGCGCGAACCGACGCTCACGCGGTCGAGGGCCAGCAGGCGGCAATCGATCGCGCCGCCGCGTATGTCGAAGCAGGCGCGGACATGATTTTTGCCGAAGCACTGACGACCCTTGAAGAGTATCGGCAGTTCACCGACGTCATCAAGGTGCCGGTACTGGCCAACCTGACGGAATTTGGCAAGACGCCGTTGTTCAAAACGGACGAACTGGCGGCGGTTGGCGTCGCGATGACGTTGTATCCATTGAGCGCGTTTCGTGCGATGTCGGCCGCAGCGCTCAACGTGTACAAGACCATCAAAGACGAGGGCACGCAGCAAATGGTCGTCGATTCAATGCAAACGCGAATGGAGCTCTACGATGTGCTCGGCTACCAGGCGTATGAAGACAAGCTTGATGCCCTGTTCAAGGAACAGGGTTTGAACACAGGAGAGAAATGATGGCAGCCAGCAAAAAAACCGGCGGCCTTGCGGGCGTTACCGCAGGCCAGACGCACCTGTGTACCGTGGGCAAGGAGGGCGCAGGCTTAACCTATCGTGGTTACGATATTTACGACCTTGCAGACAACGCCTGCTTTGAAGAGGTTGCCTACCTGCTGTTGCACGGGCATTTGCCGAACCAGGCCGAACTCACCGCATACATCGAGACGATCAAGGCCAATCGCGGGTTACCTGCTGCGCTGAAAACGGTTCTGGAAATGATCCCGGCCGATGCACATCCGATGGATGTCCTGCGCACCGGCGTTTCATTTCTCGGCAATATCGAACCGGAAGGCGACTTTGCAAACCAGAATAAGGTGGCGGACCGCTTGTTGGCCTGCCTGCCATCGATGCTGATTTACTGGCACCGCTTTCACACAGACAAGGTGCAGATCGATACGGAAACAGACGACGACAGTATTTCGGGACACTTCCTGCACATGCTGCACGATAAGCCGCCAAAAGAGCTGCATCGAAAATGCCTGGACACGACCCTGATTCTCTATGCCGAACACGAATTCAATGCCTCGACGTTCGCCGGCCGGGTCATCACCGGTACGCTTTCGGACATGCATTCTGCTGTCACCGGCGCAATTGGCGCATTGCGCGGCAAACTCCACGGCGGCGCGAATGAAGCTGCGATGGCGCTGATCTCGAAATTCGAAACACCGGAGGAAGCGACCGCGGGCGTACATGAGATGCTGGCTCGAAAGGACCTGATCATGGGCTTCGGGCATCGTGTATACACGACCTCGGATCCGCGCAATGCCGTGAACAAGAAAATGTCGAAGCGCCTGGCCGACGACGTCGGCAACACGACTTTGTACCCGATTTCAGAAGCAATCGAGAAAGTCATGTGGGATGAGAAAAAGCTGTTTGCAAACGCAGACTTTTTCGCGGCGAGTGTGTATCACTTCATGGGCATACCGACCTATCTCTTCACGCCGATATTCGTTTGCTCACGCATCACCGGCTGGGCTGCACATATCATGGAGCAGCGCGCCGACAACAAGCTGATTCGCCCGGCGGCGGATTACATCGGTCCTGGCCTGCAACCGTGGGTTGCTATCGAAGACCGCACCTGAAACCTGGAGAGAATCTAAATGTCTGGAGTCATCGTCCGCTCGGCCAAGCGTGCCGACTGGGATCAAGCGCTGGTCGATATCGCCGACTACGTCTGCAATTACAAAGTGACGAGCGATCTCGCGTTTGAAACCGCGCATTACTGCCTGATGGACACGCTCGCGTGCGGTTTCCAGGCGCTGGACTACCCGGCCTGCACCAAATTGATGGGCCCGGTCGTACCGGGCGCCACGCTCTCCGGCGGTGCGCGCGTACCCGGCACGTCATACGAACTTGACCCGGTGCTGGCAGCATTCAACATCGGTGCGATGAATCGCTGGCTCGATTTCAACGACACCTGGCTTGCGGCCGAGTGGGGTCACCCGTCGGATAATCTAGGTGGTATTCTCGCCGTCGCCGACTACCTGAGTCGGCAGGCGCGCGCAAAAGGTGACGACCCGCTGACGATGAAAGACGTTCTGACGTCGGCGATCATGGCACACGAAATCCAGGGCGTGCTCGCGCTGGAGAACAGCTTCAATCGCGTCGGCCTGGACCACGTTCTGCTCGTTCGCATCGCGACCACGGCGGTCGTTACCCGCATGCTCGGCGGTGACCGCGACACGGTGCTCAATGCGGTTTCCAATGCCTGGATCGACGGCTGCTCGCTGCGGACCTACCGTCATGCACCGAACACCGGATCACGCAAGAGCTGGGCCGCGGGCGACGCGACGAGCCGGGCGGTGCGTCTCGCATTGATCGCAATGACCGGAGAGATGGGTTATCCATCGGCGCTAAGCGCGCCGACCTGGGGTTTCTACGATGTGCTCTTCAAGGGCAGGGAATTCAAGTTCCAGCGCCCGTATGGCAGCTACGTGATGGAGAACGTCCTGTTCAAGATTTCCTACCCGGCCGAGTTCCATTCGCAGACCGCGGTTGAAGCCGGCATGACGCTGCACCCCGACGTTCGGGATCGCATCGACGACATTGAGAAGGTTGTGATCGAAACGCAGGAAGCGGGTGTGCGCATCATCGACAAGACCGGACCGCTCGACAATCCGGCCGATCGCGATCACTGCATTCAGTACATGGTCGCCGTGCCGCTGATTTTCGGTCGGCTGACGGCGGCGGACTACGAGGACAACGTTGCCAGCGACCCGCGCATCGATGCGCTGCGCGAGAAAATGGAAGTTAGCGAGAACGAGCAGTACACGAAGGACTATTTTGATCCCGAGCTTCGCTACATCGGCAACGCGGTACAGGTGTTCTTCAAGGATGGTTCGAGCACGGATCGCGTCGCGGTGGATTTCCCGATCGGTCATCGCGAGCGCCGCGAAGAGGGCATTCCTGTTCTGAAAAAGAAATTTGTCGACAGCGTGTCGCCAAAACTTGCCGCCAACCAATGGGCCGAGCTCGATGCGCTTTGCCTTGATCGAGACAAGCTCGCGGCCACCGCAGTGGATGACTTCATGGCCTTGCTAGTCGCCTGATCGGCCAATGCAGGTCGCGCAGATTCAGCAAGCGATCGATGCGCTGGAGCAGCAGTATCCTGCGGGCACGGCGGACAAGCTCGCGACATTGCTTGATGAACTCGAGCGCTGGAATCGCAAAGTCAACCTGACCGCGGTGCGTGATCGCGACGAGATGATCACGGCTCACCTGTTGGACAGCCTGGTTGCGGCACCGCTCATCAGTGGTGAGCGCATTCTTGATGTCGGTACCGGGCCTGGCTTTCCCGGCTTGCCGCTGGCAATCGTGCAGCCGGAGCGGGAATTTACATTGCTCGACAGTAACAACAAGAAGATTATGTTCGTACAGCATGCGGCGCTATTGCTCGGCCTTACGAACGTCACTGCGGTCAAAGCACGTGGCGAGGACTATGCACCCGGCCACGGCTTTGATACCGTGATCGCCCGGGCTTTGGCCGCGCTGCCGAAACTCGTGGACATTGCAGGTCACCACGTAGGAGAGGACGGGGTGTTTGTGGCGCTCAAAGGGCGCTACCCGGCAGCAGAATTAGAACAACTGGCAGCACCGTGGAGTCATGCAGTTACAGAGCTAATCGTGCCGGGTCTCGAAAAGGGATCGCGGCACGCCGTGCTGTTGAGACGTCAAACTTAAAAAGCAGGTTGTGATGACGCGAATTATTGCAGTAGCAAACCAGAAAGGCGGGGTTGGCAAAACGACCACCTGCGTCAATCTGGCCGCGTCACTTGCCGCGACCCAGCGCCGCGTGCTGCTGGTCGACATGGACCCGCAGGGGAACGCGACCATGGGCTGCGGCATCGACAAGATGGACGTTGAAAACTCCGCCTGCGATGTGCTGCTGGGTGAGGCAACCGCGGCCGACACGATCATCTCGGCGCCGCAGGGCGGTTTTGCGGTACTGCCCGGTAACGAAGACCTGACACTCGCCGAGGTCAACCTGCTGCAGGAGATCGGGCGTGAGATGAAACTCAAAAAAGCACTGGCGCCGGTGGCCGGGCTTTACGACTTCATCCTGATTGACTGCCCGCCGTCGATTAACATGCTGACGGTGAATGCGCTGACCGCCGCGGACGGTGTACTGATTCCGATGCAATGCGAGTACTACGCGCTGGAGGGCCTGAGCGCGCTGCTTAGAACCATCGAGCAGGTTCGTGATTCGGTCAATCCGGAGCTCGAAATGTACGGCATTTTGCGGACGATGTTCGATCCGCGTATCAACCTCTCCAACGAAGTGTCGATGCAGCTTATCGAGCATTTCGATCGTAAAGTATTTCGAACCGTGGTGCCGCGGAACATTCGCCTGGCGGAGGCGCCGAGCTTTGGCTTGCCGGTGCTGCTTCATGATCGTTCGTCGCGCGGCGCTATTGCCTATCTTGCCTTGGCCGGCGAAGTGCTGCGTCGTGAAGATGATCGCATGGCGGAAGCCGTTTAGGAAAACACATGTCACCAAAGAAACGCTTGGGCCGCGGCCTCGATGCACTGCTCACCAAGCCAATGGTTGCCGTATCGCGACCCGACACCGATTCTTCAGCGCCGGTCAGCAATGATGGCCTGAAAAACCTGCCTGTTGAGTTGCTGCAGCGCGGGCAGTATCAGCCACGCGTCGATATGCGACAGGATTCGCTGCAGGAGCTTGCGGACTCGATCAAGTCGCAGGGCGTTGTACAACCCATCGTCGCGCGACCGATCGGAAAAAAAGACGGCACGGAACGCTACGAGATCATCGCTGGTGAACGTCGATGGCGCGCGGCTCAAATGGCAGGGCTTGCGGAAATCCCCGCGGTTATCCGTGATGTGCCGGATGAGTCTGCTATCGCGATGGCGCTTATCGAGAACATCCAGCGCGAAAACCTCAATCCGCTGGAAGAGGCGCGTGCACTGGATCGCCTGATTCGGGAGTTCGACCTGACACACGCGGAAGCCGCACAGGCAGTGGGCCGTTCCAGGGCGTCAGTGAGTAACCTGCTGCGCTTGCAGGAACTCTCCGAGAAAGTGAAGCCGATGCTGGAAGAGCGTCAGATCGAGATGGGTCATGCACGTGCGCTTTTGGCACTGTCCATTGCATCGCAACAACTCGATGCGGCACGCCAGGTCGTCAAGAAGGGCCTGTCCGTTCGCGAAACAGAAGCCCTGGTCAAGAAAATACTGGGCGGACCCGGTACCACGACAACGAAAAAACCAGCGACACCCAACGCGGATATCCGCCGCCTCGAGATCGAAGTCTCCGAAAAGCTCGGCGCCAAAGTCAGCGTAGACCACAAAAAAAACGGCACCGGCAAACTCGTCATCAGCTACAACACCCTAGACGAACTCGACGGCATCCTAAAACACATCAAATAACCAATTCCGGTGGCAGTCACCATATCCCCATTGCGCAATTAGGGTGGCAGTA
>DDIP01000135.1:0-9262 GCA_002338605.1 Proteobacteria bacterium UBA1847
CTCTGCCTGCGGCGACCGGGTGACCGGCACGTTTGCTGACACTGCCGGCGTCACCCGATACGCGTTTGCAGGCAATGGTGCGGTCAAGATTACGGTACTCGGCACCGAAGTCGATGCCGAGTACCGCCTCGACGGGGATAGGATCCTGGTCAGTAGCGCACAGGGAACTGTCGTTCTGACGCGCCGTGACGACCGCCTGTATGGACCGATGGGCCTGGAGCTCATCCGTCAGAATCAATAGCTATCCGGGAGGAAACGATATGGCACTCATTAAATTCTCAGGACCCGTCAGCAATTATCGCGAAGAAACCAGGGTAACAAGCACCCAGACCAGCAACACAGGCTACACACAGGTCAGAACCGAAAAGGAAATCAGCTTCCGGGTCGGTAATCGCCCAGTCTCAATGAAACTGCCGAAGGGTATAGAGTTGACCGACGGCGATGACGCGACTGTTGTCGGTAGCGACGCGCGGGGGGGCGTGAAAGCGATCCTGGTACGCAACGATACGATCGGAATGATCTACGGCATGAGCACCTGGTATGTCATGGCGTGGGCAATCATCCTGACTGTCGTTGGTATTGCCACACTGGGAATCTTCATCGGCATTATTCTCGTGCCGCTCGGACTGTTCCTGCTCTACAGGGGATATCAACTAATGACGGCACACAAGATGATGGCTGCAGCCTAGGAGAAGGACTGACATGAGCAACACAGTAGAATCGCAAACGGCGAGAAGCGGGGCCGCGAAAGGTATCGCCGCATGGTTTACACGTCCGCGACTCATTGCTGCAGGTATCGCGCTGGGTGGGATGATTCTTGGATCCTTCGTTGGCATCGGCGTGCAAATGGGTGTCGAAAGCACCGGCCTCCTCGGCCCATCAGTTGACGCGCTTATCCAGGAGCAGGACGCGAACTTCAAAATCATGAGCGCGCGCCTGGCCGAGCTGCAGAATCAATCGTCGGACCCGGAGGTGAAAAAGAGCCTGTCAGAGCTCGGTCAATTGCTGGCGCGTCAGGGCGAACTGCAAAGCCAGGCAAACACCGAGCTGAGCTATCTTGGGAGCCAGATCGCCGGCCTCAAACAAGCTGCGCTGGATGAGCAGGGGTTCGCCGGCGGTGCTGATTTCTGGCTCAAGACCGGTGAAAGTGTATCAGTAGGCGATCGGTCGAATGTTTTTGGACTGGTCAGAGACTGGGGCAACGTTATCGACGTCAATTTAAATGGGAGCAAAAAGCGCATGGACGTCGGCGATACCATGCAAACCGAGAGCTGTACCGTATTCTTCAAACAGGCCGTGAAGCGTAATGATGGCCGAGTGGGTTTCGATGTCAGTTGTGGCTAGAACGATGCATGGAATTGCGCCCGCCTTCAGGAAAATTGTTGTCAGCGGTCGTGGCGCGACACGATCAAATTGCCTCCCAACCGGAGTAACCAAACAAGCTGCGAGTTGACAGGACTCCCTTCGACAGACTGCACGATTTAGGCTATGTCGGCCCTGGCCCGGATGCCTTTGGCCGATATCGGTCGCGGTGGCCGCCTATACTGGTTAATAATGGACGCTCGTGGGAAGCAACGCGGAACAGGTATGAGCACATCGAGTCTCAGTATTTCGCTGGTACTTGGCAGCGGTGGTGCGCGCGGTCATGCGCATATTGGCGTCATTCGGGCGATCGAGGAGCGCGGGCTCGTCATCCGGAATATCGCAGGGACCTCCATGGGTGCGGTCATCGGCGGTATTTACGCGTCCAGCAAGCTCGATACCTATGTCGACTGGGCCAATCGCCTGGAAAAAAAGGACATTGTCCGGCTCCTCGATTTTTCCTTTACCTGGACATCGCTGTTCAAGGGTGAACGCATTTTTGAAGTTCTTGAGGATCTGGTCGGCGACCGCAAAATTGAAGACCTCAACCTTGGCTATACCGCCGTCGCGACCGCGCTGGAGGAACAACGTGAGATCTGGTTGTCTCGCGGCTCGCTATTCAGTGCCATGCGCGCGTCAACTGCAGTACCCGGCTTTTTCTCACCGGTGGAGCTCAATGGCTATTCGCTCGTCGATGGCGGGCTGATCAATCCGATCCCGATCGCGCCGACATTGAACGACAATACCGACCTGACGATCGCAGTCAACCTCAGCGGGATGAGCAACAACTACCGACCGAAAAAGAAGGTTGAAAAGAAAGCGCCGACCGCATCGGATAGCAGCTATCGAAATGAAATCACACGCTTCATCGGCGGAATGTTTGAAAAGGAAGACAAGCAAAGTTCCTCCGCAGACGCTACAGAGATACTGACAAAGTCAATCGATGTCATGCAGGGCGCGATTGCACGTCTGAAGCTCGGCGCTTATGCGCCACAAAAAATAATCGAAATCCCACGTGATGCCTGTTCATTTTTCGAATTCCATCGCGCCGAGGAAATGGCCGACCTCGGCTATAAAAATGCGAAAAAGGCGCTGGACGACCTTGGTTTGTAAGAGTACGCGAGCCTGTGAACCAACTAGCCCTGGCTAAACATGAGATAAAGTGCGGCGAGTCCGATCAGAAGGCCGGGCGACGCAACAAGCATTTGCGCCACATTGAGTCGTCGGCAGGCACCATCGATTCCGCCCCGCAACCCCAGCCAGGCCCAGGCTGCAACCAGCAGCGATGTACCGCCAAGGCCCACCAGGTAAATAGCTCCGATGACAATCGAAGCCCCCCGGCCATAACCGGTTGCATCGCGGCTCAAGGCACGGGACGTCGCCTCTGCCTCGACTCCGAATAGCCAGATCAATACGCCAACCGCGAACAGCCATCCGAGCAGCGGTCCTGCGAGAATCAATGTGTTTATGAAGCGGCTGCGAAAAAGAAATGCCGGCAATATGCCTGCGACCTTCCGAGGCATGACAAAGCATGCGGCCAGAACGACCGCGAGTACGGACAAGAGCATGGCAGCCACGCCAGCGCTTGTAAGCGGCCCACCGCCGATCGCTATAAGCAGGTCTGGCAGGAAAAAGAATACGAATGGCAACCCCAGCAACCACAGCGCAATGCGGCGCATGGCCGGTCGCCTCCAGTACGCCCATGCGCCAATGACAAAACCCACAGCCTGCAGCGCGAAAATGAACAGAAATAAAGCCAGCACCTCCAGGCCACCGGAGCCGCCCTTCATCGCCATCGAGATTGTCCAGGAGACGCCGGAGGCGATTGTGATCAAAAGCGCTGCCCTGACCAGGATACTCATCCTGTTGCTGCCCGCCCGGAACCCGGATCACCGAGCATGCGCCGCTCATTGCGATGCAGTCGAATATCCCAGCTGACCTTGATTGCGATGACGATGCATGCGAACACAGTCGTATTCGCAATCGCGGGCAGTAACACGACGAAAAGAACACTGACAATGATCGCAAACAGCAACGCAACGCATCGACTGAACGGCAACAATAACAGTGCACCTGCTTTGGCCGTCTTGTATTCCCCGGCGACGAGGTAGTTGACGACCAGCGAAATCGCATGCGCCGCCATTAGTAACAGTGAGGCGCCAATGATGAGGCTGATGTGATTGTGCATATCGTCAGCCGCATTGCCCAGCGGCAGCGCATCATTCACGAAAAGAATGGACATCAGCATGATTCCGAGAAGGGACAAAAATGCCCCCCCGGCAAAACCGATGACCAATACGGACGTGAACAATGATGTGCCGGACGAAAACTCCACCCAGCCGTTCTCATAAGGGTCGCCCGCGATCGACGCAACGATCAGCTTGATAGCACTGAAGACTCCGATCCAGGCACACTCACACCAATAGACCAATACCAACTGAAACAACGTGGCGTCGTGCCAGAAGAAAAGATAGAGCAACAGCGTGTTCGCCACGATCAGGCTGATAGCACCGATACCGAATCGGTGCACTACCGACACGGGCGATGCATCGGGTTCGGCGCTGGAGCCGAATTTGTCAGGCATCATCGGCATCGAGATGTGAGCGCAACCACGCTTTGGCGAAGCGTATGTCGCGATCCAGCGAGCTGGTTGAGCGACCGAGAACCTCGGACATTTCCTCGTAGGTCAGGCCGCCAAAGTAGTGCATTTCAAGCATCTCGGCTTTCGGCCCGTCCATTTCGGCCAATGCGTTCAACGCTTCATGCAGGTCAAGAATCTCCTCACCGGCCTCGGGAGATACGACGATAACGTCATCCAGCGGCAGCTTCGCCGCATCGCCGCCTCGTTTCGCTGCACCCCTGGCGTTTGCGTGATCCACCAGGATTCGGCGCATCATACGTGCCGCCAAGGCAAAGAAATGACTGCGATCCTGCCACTCGACATCGACATTCACGAGCTTTGCAAACGCTTCGTGCACCAGCGCCGTCGTTTGCAACGTATGGTCCGGCCGTTCGCTTCGAAAGGCTCGCGCCGCAATGCGGTGTAACTGGTCATAGACCAGGGGCGTCAAAGCCTCAAGGCTTTGCGGGTCACCTTCGACCCAGTCGTGCAGTAATCGTGTGATGTTGGGATCGGACATTGTCGAACCAGGAATCGGACCTGGTCGACAATATCGCAATCCCGCCGAATATCAAGGATACCCGCCGCAATATCAGGGTATGACAGTTTGGTCAGTGGCTGAGAATGAAACGATCAGCGACGGGTCACCGAGGGAGCCATTTCCCGCAAACGCATCGCATACGACGTTCAATGTCGTATTGCCTGTCGTCACGGATTGAGCGTAGGTCAACGACAGTGACCCGTATCCGTCCGATGGCACGGAATCGATCGTGAAAAAGGTGGTATTGAGCGTCGTGCCGCCCTCACTGATCGAGCACCGCGGCGTGCAAGCCGCATTGGATGTGCAGATAAACCAGGCGTTAAAACTGGCAATGATATGACCATCAACCGGCGCGAAGACGGTCAGTGTCTTGACCACCACATCGGCGCTGGTGCTCGGCAAGAACATCACGTTGTTCCCGCTCCTGGAATAGGCAACCGCATTTTCCATCGACAACAGCCCGATTTCATCGAAGGCTTCTGCAATCCTCATGTCGTTGTCGCTCACCGCGGTTTCGACAGCGTCAAAGTTCGCATTAACATCTGCAGCCCGAGCCGGGCTACCCGCGGTAAAGCTGTTCGGTACCGTGAGGTCCGTTGCCGCGACTGGCAATGCCATTGCGAAAAGCAATAGCGTGGTCAGCATGGTGGTCACAATAGTTTTCATTTCCATTTCCTCTAATTTTATTTGGTTTATGTCAGCCGACGAATCAAGCCCAGTTTCCGTCGTCCCAGGCCATCTGGTCCCAGGTGTTCAAAACAGGCGGTGGTTGAGGTGGTCCCGCGTCGCCGCCACCTCCGCCACCGCAGGCGGTCAGTCCGAGTAGCAGTCCGAGCAGCAACACACTGCGAATACAGTTCATTACGATCTCCCTTGAGTAATTGGCCAACACGTCAGTCGGCACAGTGGCCATGCATGTAGCAGGCACCTTCGTAACGCCAGTTCACGATTTCGCCACTGTTGCGATCGACCTCCATGAAGGTCCGGCAGGCCTCCTGCGTGCCGTCATAGTTGTAGTACGGCGTATTGAAGGCGTATTCGATGCGATTCTGCGGGCGATCCATTGAGCTGTATGCACGGGCGTCATTGCGACTCTCATAGCGGCTCAGCTCGTCGCCAACCCATGAATCGAGGATCTTGTCGTAGGTCATGTAGTTGTCGCACGAGAAGGTCGCGCAACCCTGCAGGCTGAACGACATCACGACGACGGCTGCCAACAAGGCGGCCAGAGAAAGTAGTTTGCGTTTCATCTTCTTGATCTCCCGAATAACACTGTGTTTCTACTTGTCTATGCGGGAACGCCCCCGGGATATGCCCACACTTGTCAGAAAGCGAAAGTTTTTCTTGCCTGGGCAGATTCACGGTGATTTGCAGCTTGGGTAGAGGCAGAGCCCTCCGCGGCAGGAGAACGCAATGAGCGACAACACGACGTCAATCCAGACGACACTGAATATGTTTGGCTTTATTTTTGTCGCGGCACCGGTGTATGAAATCCATGCACAAACACGAATGCAGACCTGTGCGGGTCGGGTCAACGATGAATTCGAACTTGACCAGTTCCGGCTGCAGCACTTCACCAATTTTCCGTTTGGGTGGAATTGAAAACTCGACCCGGCCTCGCTCATATGGGCTGCCGTCTTCTGCTGCCTGACGCAGCTCGTTGCCGTATTGAACAAGCAAGCTGCCGTCGCGCTGTCGCATTTGCACGGCATCCTGAATCGCAGTACCTGCGGTAAACACGACTGCGACGCCGCCGGCGATTGCTGTAATCACGCGGGCCCGGGTCTGCCGCACAGGCGGCTATGAGAGACACTAATCCAAGGGCGAGAATCTGGCGTTGCGTACGGGTTCCAGTTGCCGAGAACTAATACTTCAGTGACTGTTTTGTAAATGCAACGCCTGGCTTCTTGCGAAGAATCTCGCGCAATACGGTATTCATGGTCTTGACGTCGTTATCGAAAGCACCATGCGATCGAGCCTCCGTATGCTTGCTGTCCGGACCTTCGCTGTACCGAAATTCAAGCTTGTCGGACGCCGAAATCAGCGGCTTGTTATGGATTTGCATGCCGAGAATACTCGCCGGTCGCGGATTTTCCTCAAACGACTTGCTGACGAGGTACAACAACGACTTTCGATACACGCCTGCAACACTGTCGTCCAACTCCAGCTCCCGTGACAGGTTGTAAATCGTCATGCGATTAATCCCCGCCTCATTTTTCGCCGACTTGAGTAATGGCAGATACTGCGATTTGAACAATTCGTTGGTCGCCGCCGGTGCCAACAATGAAACGCTGTCGATGCGTTGTCCCGGGTCAAGCCTGACCAGCGCCTCGACCAGGTAGGCATGCAGGATCGCCCCCGTACTGTGACCGGCCAGGTGAATCTTCAGCTTTTTGCCGTTGGCCGCCAACTCGTCGAGAAATGCCTTCAGCACCCGCTGGCCGGCACCGTCAGGCTGAAACGGCATTCGTGCGCCCAGTTTCATCTGGCGCCACAGACCGCGACCGGGCTTGTGTGTCGCATGCTCTATGATCTTGTCGGTCCAGTCAGTCAGCCCGCCCGCGCGTTCGTGTGCTTCCCGGTTCTTGCCGATGACCACGTCCTTTATCTCTTCGAGAAGACCTGTGTCATACATGAAGTGATACGGGTAAATCCGGTTTTCCTTGAAGGTCTCCTTCATCGCCGCAATGCGTCGTGCCGACGCGGTGATGTTGTTCAGACCACCGTGTGCATACAGCAACAGATGATCGTACTTGTCACTCTTCGCCAGCAGGTGCGCGGTCTGGCGCACGTCATCCATGTTGCTCCAGTAGACACCGCTATCGTGAATCTCGCCATCGTCGATGTGCACGAAGTGCCCGGCGATTTCACCGCGTGTTGGCGATCGTCGAAACAGGCCTTCGGTGCGACCCGCATCGGAACCGCCTTCGCGCGGTAAATGCCAGACCTGCGGCGTTTCCACCGCCAGTCGCAGTACCCATGCATCGCTCAGGTTCTGTTGCCAGTCTTCGTACAACCAGAGCGCCGTGCCCTTCCTGCCCCAGCCTTCGCCCCAGCTGTTTTGTATCCAGAAGCCCTTTTTGTTGTAACCGACAATTGCGAAGGCGTGTCCGCCGGCAATGTTCCTGTTGAGCGGAATAATTCCTGTCGATTTCGACACTTTTTCCCAGCCGTCATGCACGTTGGCTGAACAATAAACGACGCCGACCTCGTTCAGGGCAGAATGGAAGTCCGAGATCCGGGTACCGAGACGATAGTAAGCCCCCAGCGTATTCTTCCGGGCCTCCTTGGCCGCCGCGACGGTTAGAAACTTCGGGTCACCCGGCACAAACGGCCAGCGCTTGTCGGAGCAGACTCCCATGTTGTACCAGCCTTTGATTGCGCCGCGACAGCTTGACCCTTCGTAACGGTAGCCACGCCATTCATCGTGGCGTTTCGCCATTTCGTAGAGCATGCGCTCACTGACCTGTCCGGGTCGCCGGCTGTGTCGCCTGAGGATGTTGATAACGGCGGCCAGTGCAAAACCCGTGCACGCACCTTCGTCTCCCTGGTCGAGAATTTTCAGGTTTCTCGGTTTTGCCTGCGACGGGGCAAGCTCGATCAGCGCAGGCTGATAATGCCAGTCCCGAAAGTCAGGTGCATCGGCCGCAACGTTGAGCTTGTAGTCGCCAATTTTCTTGATTCGGTCTGAAAACATGGGCGGTACTCAGTCGACAGGATTCTCGGAAGTATAGACCGGTTTCAGCTGCATATGGTCGTTCGATACCGACGCGACCTCCGCGCGCCTGTCATGGCCAAAGCATGATGAGCGCAATGCCAACGGCAATCGTGGCGGCAAAAGCGGTGCCGACAATGACGAACAGCTTGCGTCCGCCAAGGAAGCCGGCGGTGACCGCCTTGAAGCCGAGATTCGACAGGTTTGCGATCAGGATCGCCCGCCAGGCTGTGTCGCCGGATAGGCGTTGCTGGTTGAAAAGCTCTGCAACGGAAAGCGTCAGCGCATCGACATCCGTCAAGCCGGAGATTGTCGCCGCCACGTAGATGGCCTGATCGCCGAAGCGATCATTAACGAAGGCAATTAGCAGCAGAATAAATGCGTACAGCCCCGCGAAGATAATCGCGGGTTTCAATTGCGATGGATTGCTGTGGTGCGGTGGTTCGGTGTGCGTCTGCCGCATGCGATGGTGAAGCCACGCGCTGGTGCCAAGCATGAACACGAAGAACACGGCAAACGGTGGTATCAACACAGGGAGCAACCCGCGTGCCACCACGGTTACCTCAATGGCGACGCGTATGATGACAACGGTCGATGCAATAACGATGACCAGGGCAGCGGTTCCGGCAGCCTTGGGATTGACGGCGGCCTGTCGCGCGTAACTGACCGTCGTCGCCGTACTTGAAATCAGGCCACCCAGTGCCCCGCCGAGGAGGCTCCCGCCGCGAACGCCGACAATTCGATGGGCAAGATAGCCAATCAGGCTGATGGCGACAATCAACACAACCATCAGCCAGACCTTGAAGGGGTTCAGCACCGCATACGGTCCGAAAGTCTGGTTGGGCAGCAGCGGCAGAATAACAACGGCGATTAATACGAACTGAAATATTGCGCGCACATCGGTAACGCTGAGCATGCCGATCGCCGAGTGCAATCGTTCCTTGATGTGCAGAAGTACCGCCGTCGTGCCGGCAAGCACGACGGCGGGCACGGTATGACCTGCCATCAGCATGGCGCCGACGGT
>DDIP01000135.1:9359-9498 GCA_002338605.1 Proteobacteria bacterium UBA1847
AGCATGGCGCCGACGGCGAACATCAGCAGTGCGGCAATTTCAGTGGTCTGCCCGGCTGGTGCATCGTCATCATCGTTTTCGGCCATCCAGTTGCCGGTGATAAACAGCCCGGTGACTGCGAGTAGACCGGCAGCCAGTC
>DDIP01000135.1:9611-13611 GCA_002338605.1 Proteobacteria bacterium UBA1847
GCCAGAACCCAGCCGCCATAGTCACGCGCCAGCAGTGCACTGACCGACCCGAGCAGCGTGATGAACGTGAAGGTACGAATTCCGGCAAGTGGATGCTTGTCCCATTCACGTTGCAAACCCACCAGAAGCCCGAGTACCAGGGAGACCCCCAGCGCTTGAAGAATTTCCTGTTCCATCTCTTCTTTTGCCCCCTAGCTGCCCATGCGCCAGATTTCACCGGAATCGACGGTGCGGTCCCGATGCATCAGTATCCACTCCGCGTGTTCATCAAGAGCGGAGCCGCCCAGTGCACGGAGAACCAGGCGTTGCTCGTCATCATCACTCGCGCTTTGCAGCCGGCGCCAGGCATTTTGGAACAGCCGCTGCATGAATTCATACTGCTTGATCAGGTCTTTCTCCGCCGTGGCATAGGCATAGCCCTGCCGAATACCGAACAACAGCAGCATAGCGCCCATAAGAACCGTCAACGGGTCTGCCCACGCCTCGGACATCGTTGAACCGATGGCCAGGAAGACAATAACCACGGCAACACTGATCAAAAGGCTTAATTGTCCGAGCCTTTCGGTCAACCGATTGCGCCGGATCCGATCGCTCGACTTCTTGGCGAAGTATGCCAGCTGGCCGCTGTTTTCGTCCCCGATCCATTCGCGGACGACGAATTTCAGCGATGTCTTGCTGGACTCTCTCTTTGCATCGCACTCCGTCCCGGCAACGCGCATGATATTGCGAATCCACCCCAACTCCGGATCCTGCGTTTGCAGGAAGTTGTCGTGAGCAAACTTGGAGTTATTCTGGTTGCCAACACCGGCGACCGCCCAGTAAAACTGAACCCGGAGTCCCTCCGCCAGTGTCCGGTAGTCGAGGTACTTGCGGTGCCAGCCCTGTCGCGCGGCGATTTTCTGGATACCCGCGGACACTCCGAAAAACAGCAGGAACGCGATCATGAAATTCGCAAAGCGTCCGACATCATTGTAGAGAATGAACATCAGACCCATGAGGAAAGCCAGCACGTGGGTCGTACGCAGCGTAAGCAACACTTTCCTCTGGAAATGAATTGCCAGCCAATCTGCGATACAGAACAGTCGATTGATGCTGTTAACCCCGGAGGGCAATTGATCTCGTTGTTCAGCCCGAAACAGCGGGTCACTTTCGGCGCTGATTTTTTCAGCATGACAAGCTGCGTCACGGCTGAACTCATCGCTTCTTGCAAAGATAAGCTGGTGCTGTTTCGGCAACTCCTTGCTGCGCGGGTTGTGTCGATCCTTGGTGAACCAGAACGCATCCAGTGGTGCCAGCCCGGGAGCCGGCGCACCGTTCTCGCGATCGCGCGAGCAGACAACGTGATAGACAAGATCACTTTCGTCATCGACCAGCATTTGTTGGGTTGCGACCGAGCGGTTCGCATAGCCTGGCATGACATCGTCATGGTGGAACTTGACGACCTGGCCGGTCCCACCGAGTTCGGTACCGGGCTTACCATCCCAGATTGCGAGCAGGATATGACAATGGGCACACAGAAATACGCCGACCTGCGCATACTCGCGGTTTCGCGCCTGTCCAGGCTCGGAAACGTCTGCAACTGTGTTGCCGTGCGCAAGCGGCAGTTCGAATACAGTGCTTGCCCGGTCACAAAGCGCATCAAATCGGCTGCGCGCCTCGACAGTCTCGAAATCCTGCAGGTACAGTGCGCGCGGCATTGGCAATGTCACAGTGAGATCCGCGCCCAGTTGCAGCGCGACCTCGGCGACCAGCTGATCGGCGCCTTCAGCCAGTGCCGACATGACTGTCAGTCGACGGCTGGGAAATCGCTTCGCGAGATCATGCAGCAGGGTTCGGACTCGCAACCTGATTTCCGGGACTTCGCTCGCGACCAGGTCGCGGTGACCGGTGACCGCTACAACGAGCGGCATGGCGAAAGAATTGCTGTCTTCAGCGATCACTGGGTCTTGCCGATCCTGCGGTCATAGTCGGGTAGTCATCAACGAGCGAGATTACCCGAAAAAAAGGGCCCTTGCGGGCCCTTTGAGCGATCGAACGGTAAACCGGTCAATTGAACGGAATGACAGAGCCTGTATACGTGAACTCGATGTTGCTCGCGCGAGCATCATGTTCACCACTGTAGTTCTCGTTCACGACGTCGCTGTAATTCGTAATATTGCTCAGGTAATGAAATACCTGAATTGACGCCAGCGCCGCATTGTAATGTTGCCGGTCGTGGAATCGAATTGCGAACCGTACCGGCACACGAAGAATTCGATGTGCGAACCAGCCGATCGACCCCATCGCCCTGGCCTCTTCAACAGCCTCCTGTAGCACGACCAGTTTGTATCGCGCCAGGGCCGCAAAGCGTTCACGATTGCCTTCCGGGTTCGTTTCGAAGTCGTAGCCCGCACCGAAATTGATGCTCAAACCGATGCCCAGGTAGGAGAAGGTCATGATCTTGCCGCGCGAGCTGCCGCATCCTTCGGTCAGGTCTGTCATTGCACCGGCAAACACAGGCTCAATCGTGGCACCAATCGAGTTCTCCAGCATATCCGCAGGATTTGTGCGCTGGTAAGTAACCCGGTCACGGTACTGGGGATCGAGCGTATCAGCCATCGATAGCAGCATGTTCGGATCGATCGGTCCGGTGCATTCGTACCAGTTGTTCGGCAACGCCGTCGTGACTTCATTTTCGACCGCTACCGTTCCCTGGTTGAAATTCAGATTGTTTGTTTTGACTTCAACAATCAGGAATTTCGGCGAACCGCAAAGGTACGGCGGGATAATGAGGTCATTGTCCGGATCCGCATCAGTGTTGAACAACACCAGCGGACTCACGCCGCATCGCGCCGGGTCATCGGTGTATTCGTAAGTGCGAATCCCGATCTCCGGGTCGATGCCAAGTGCGCCCGACGGTACGTTAATGACCTGGCCGCTGGTCGTCTCGCAGCCACTTCCGCTGGTGCACTCAACCGGGTCGACAGGAATCGCCGCGTCGTATTCGACTATGAAACCACCGATATTGCCAAGATGGCCCTCGTCGTTCCAACCGTATTGCCCGCCCAGACCGACACCGAGATGAAACTCGATTGCGCCCAGGTTGTTGGGCTCATCGTCGAGCCAGTTTGAGTATGACGACAATGGAACCTGGCCGGTTGAAATCGGGCCTTCGTCGTTCACCCACATCCAGCCACAGCCGGGGGTAGGCGAACAATTCGAAAAGGTCAGACCGCCCACCCAGGCCTCCGGCGAGTCGAGATCTGCACCGCTGCGCAGGGTCTCGACAAAGAGATCTTCGGCAGCCGATGTAATGGTCGCAAGGTGCCCGTTTATACCTTCAAAGCTTGCTGCCTGTGCCGCGGCATTGGCGTCATTCCATGTAATTCCGTGGGCCGCGTAAACTTCATAATGCCGGCCATCGAAATCACCGGATGTAACGAGTGTTGGCGTTGAGGCCAGCGCAGCGAGCGGCAGCATCGTCAATATCAGAGCGGCCGACAGCCAGCTACTTGTTTGCGCTTTCATTGATTTTCCCCTGATTATTTTTTTAACGGGTTTCTTGTTGTTTTTTATTGGTATTTTTTTCTGCCGATCACAATACTCCTGTTGCAGGAGCGCGGCAATTAAGGACGCGACCTATGTTCGGTATTATGTAATCTTCGCCCGCCAGCGGGCCGCACTGCTCAAAAACCAGGGCAGCGCATCGGCGTTATTTCGCAATACCTCGTAGCCTGCCAGCAGAAGTTTCCCCGCCTCCTCCCGTCGGCCCAGTGAAGCCAGTGCGGCACCTTCAGCAGCGGCAGCGCTCGCCGTCCGCCAGTGATCCTCACCAAATTCCCTCGCGTAGATTTCCCTCGTGTGCGCTGCCAGTTCGAGCGCCTCATCATTGCGTCCGGTATCAACCAGCAGACCTGCGAGCAGGATTTTCGTGCCGGCAACCTCGGCGTGTTCCGGCCCCAGCAACTTCACTCGCAATTCGAGCGCCTGCCGCAGCAAGGGTTCAGCGGCTTCGTAGTCA